>JBIKQE010000109.1:0-7266 GCA_044349815.1 Chitinophagaceae bacterium
AACCGTAATCGTTCGCCTTCAGTTGCATGGGAATGTGCGGTAAGGCTTCGCCTTCCAAACATTGATACTCGATGGTGTTGAGGTATTGTCCGCCCATTTTTACCGTGCCTTTTTCGGCGAGCAATGTGATGGCGCCTTCCATGTTTTTTTGATACGCACACGTGGAGAAATTGATATTCACAGGGGTGCCGTCCAACAACGCAGTTACTATACTGCCGGTATCTTCGGTGTCGTTGTAGGGATGATGCGCATTACGCAAGAGGCCGCAACCTTGGGCTTGGATATCGCCAAATAAATAATACAGTATATCTACAAAGTGGCTGAACTGGGTGAAGAGTGCACCACCATCGGTGGCTTTTTGTCCGCGCCACGCACTTTGTTTGTAATACGCTTCGTTGCGATTCCAAAAACAATTAATACCTATCCAATACAATTTACCCAATCGGTTTTGCTCAATGAGTTGTTTCACTTGTTGCACCGGTTCGTTGTACCGATTTTGCTTCACCACAAAAATGGTGCGTTGGGCTTTTTCTGCGGCGGCCATCATGGCATCGCATTCGGCGGTACTGAGGGCCATGGGTTTTTCGCATAATACATGCGCGCCGTGTTGCAGAGCATTTATACTATGCGGGGCGTGCAAATAATTGGGCGTACAAACCGACACCACATCGGGGTGTTGGGCGGCCATCAATTCCTCGAGTGTTTCATAAGCGGGAATGCCTGCTTGTTCGGCTTGGTTCCGGCGTTGCGCATCGATATCGCAAACGCCTACCCATTGGGCATCGGGGTGTTGCTGAATATGATGCGCGTGGCGGGTGCCGATATGACCATAACCAATGATTGCGAAACGAAGGGGTGCAGACATACGTTAAGAATGAAGTTCGAGGGTGCCGTTGGGGTGCAAGATAATCACTTCTTCGTCGATGAGCGCACGCAATTGGGCATAAGCCCTTGGGCGGTCGTTCAACGAAAAGGTGTTCATCACGTCGTTACTCGATAAACGTTCCCCTTGTTGTATTTGTTGTATCAACCGTGTTTTTATTTCTTCAGCCGAAGGCGCTTGTTGTTGTGTCGCCCGACACACATCGCATTGACCACAAGGCGATTCAACGGTTTCGCCAAAATAGGCGGCCAGGTTTTTCATTCGACAGGTGTGGGCATTGTTGAAATAATTCAACAGGGTTTGCACTCTTTCTCGACAGGCATTGCGGAGTTTGGTAATTTGATCTTCGTTCAACCACAAGCCCTTTGCTGATTGGCGCGGATGACGCCACAGTATCTGTGGTGTTTGATGGGCGCCGGTGTATTCGATGAGTCCGCGTTGATGCAAGCGATTGAGTTGATGCACCACAAAATCGCGGGCGGCGGGCAAGGCGTGGGCTAATTCAAATTCGTCGATGGGAACGGCATCTTGCCAAACACCGCCGTACATGCGGAGCACCTGTTGCAATACATCGTAGGCATCGGTATCGTATTGTGCCAAGGCTTCCACATCGTGGCGTTGCGCCAATACCATAAAGCGACTGGGTTGGTACACGTTTTCGGACAGTTCCAAATAGCCATTCAAGGCCAAAAGGCGGCAGGCCGACAATACACGACGCAGCGACCATTGATGTTGGGCGGCAAAGGCACGCATATCGATAGGATACGATTGGTTTTCGCCTTCGCCCAAGGGGATGCGCAACCAAACACCCAATTCGGTATAAATATGTCGAAGGGTTTCGGGCGCGGGATATTGCTCGTCGATACCGGCTTCGAGCGATTCTTTATCGCGTGCTTGCACCAAGGCAATAGCATAGGCTTTTTGTCCGTTACGCCCTGCTCTACCAGCCTCTTGATAATAAGCCTCCGGCGAATCGGGGAGATCGTAATGAATAACGGCTTGCACATCGGCCTTATCGATGCCCATACCAAACGCATTGGTACAAACCATAATGCGGGTGTGGCCTTGCATCCAGGCTTGTTGTTTTTGTTCGCGGACCTCGGGTTTTAATCCCGCGTGGTAATAATCGCTGTTGTGGCCTTCATCGTGCAACCATTGTGCCAGATCAACGGTGCGTTGCCTACTGCGGCAATACACCATGCAAGGGCCCTTTAGTTTCTGCATTAATTCGAACAAGCGAGCCCGTTTATTGTCGGGCACTTGTACATGCAACGACAAATTGGAGCGAACAAAACTGCTTTGAAAGATGGAGGCTTGTTGCAGGTTTAATTGCGCAATAATATCTTGTTGAACGAGGGGCGTGGCCGTGGCGGTAAGGGCCATGATGGGCACCCGCGGATGCAGTTGTCGCAACATATCCAAGGAGCGATACGCGGGACGAAAATCGTGTCCCCATTGCGAAATACAATGCGCTTCGTCGATGGCGATTAAGCCTAAACGCCATTCGTTGAGATAATCGAGGAAACGTTCGTTGCGCAAGCGTTCAGGGGCAATGAATACAAATTGCCAATAGCCATGCGACACTTGCATGCAAGCGGAATCGATATCGGCCGGCGATACCCCTTGATGCAAGGCAATAGCTTTGATGCCTCGCGTATTCAAGGCCTCGCATTGATCTTGCATGAGCGCCACGAGCGGCGTCACCACCAAGCAACAGCCGCCGCGCATTAAAGCGGGAATTTGATAGCAAATGGATTTGCCGCCGCCGGTGGGAAGAATAACCAAGGCATCCTTACCTTCAATGGCCTGTTGAATAATAGCCTCTTGCTGCGGACGAAATGCCGCGTGCTGCCAATAGGTTTGAAGCAGTTGCAGAGGCGTATTCATGGTGAGTGGATTTTCGATGAGGGGAATTAACTCGCCAACAATCGATCGTTTTCTAAACGAACCAATACATTATGTTTATCAATTTGGCAACAATATTCCATATCCGATTCGAGTCCGAATTTCGATAAACGGATGTAATGGGCGCTGTCTTTGATAAACCCAAACAAATCGTTTTCGGCACTACGGAATAGATGGCCGGCGGCACGGGTGCTGTCGCAATTCATGCTGAAGTGCTCCCCAATACGGTTGTATACCGCGCCGGCAAAGAGGGTATCTTCCAAGTTGAAACGGTCTTTCCACGACGCGCAAGCTAACAACACCGATTTGTTTTGTTGCACTAAATAATCGCATACGGCACTAAGGTTCAAAAATGAACCGGTAATAATTTGTTCCGCAGCACCGCACATATGCAATAAGCGGGTACCGTTGGTGGTGGTAAGAATCAAGGTTTTATTTTCAATAAACGAGCGTGGGTATTCGAGGGGCGAATTACCGTGCTGTAATCCCGGTGCCACTTGACCATCGCGTTCGCCGGCGGTAACGGAATTGGGGGTGTTTAAACCCAGTTCAATACAATCATCTACTTTCGATACAGGCACAATAGCGGTTGCGCCTTGTTCTAATACAGCGGCGATGGTGGAGGTTGCGCGGAATACATCAATAATTACTACAATCCGATTCGATAAATCGTAGAGGTGTAACAAGGAGGGCGACAAACACGTTTCAATAGAGGGTTTCATACATCAATCAATTTTAAGGAATCAATGCGGCTACGGCAATAGCCATGAGGGTGCTTATAATACCCACCATATAGCCGGCATACAATTGTTTAGGAGAATGTTCGTTGAGGTAAAAACGGGCGGAACCAATAATGCCCGCCAACAGAATTACAAGTAGTAAAAAAGGTAAAGCGCTTGTATTGTGCCAAGTTAAGTAAACGAGAAACGCTGCTGCACTGCCCCAAGCGGCGGTATGCAAACTGATTTTAAAAAAGATAGTGGCCATAAATACCCATACCGTGGAAAGGAATACCGACAGCAGCCATACTTGAATAGGCAAGGGAGCGTTGAACTCTCTATGAAATACCCAATAAATCCAAAAGTAAAACAGCATGGAAGCCATTAATGGACCATAGCGTTCTTTTTGTTCGTGGAGTTGCATGCTGTTGACCATTTTCAATCGCCACAATAAAAACACCGTAAGGGTTGGAAATAAAATACTGATATAAGATACCATCATCAACCACAAACGAGTATTCTTAGGCGATATACCCAAGGTAGCTTCAGGATAGCCATACATTAAAAAGGCCATGATAGCCGCCGGTATAAATACGGGGTGTAAAAGGACCGACAGAATTCGAGCCGGCAATGTGAAACGAGATTGAGATGCTAACACCCCGCAAAGGTAACCGATGTGTTGGAATCCTTAAGGGCGTGGGGAAAAATAAACGTTTCATTAGGAGGTGTTTGGCCTATTGATTTCTCCGCATCGTCACTCGCCAACCAACTGTACTGAAACAGGGAACGAAAAGAGCGAGGACGTTGCGGTATATTTAGGCCCATTAAAAAAGCCCAAGACAAACTTGGGCTTTTATAATTTACAGGGTATTCATTACACCGCATCGTTGCGAAACACCACCACGCCATCGAATACATCCACCAATACGGGTTTCGTTTTGTCGATATCGCCCGCGATGATTTTCTTACTCAACAAATTGATGATTTCACGTTGAATTAAACGCTTTAACGGACGAGCACCAAATTGCGGGTCAAAGCCATGTTCCGATAAATAATCCAAGGCATAATCGCTAAAATCTAATTGTATTCCTTGTTCAGCCAACATCCCTTTCAATTGATTCAATTGAATACGAATAATGCCTTTGATTTCAGAACGCATCAGGGGTTTGAACATAATCACCTCATCAATGCGGTTCAGGAATTCAGGACGAATAGTTTGCTTCAACAAAACCATCACATCCTCTTTCGTACGCTCAGTAACTTCATCTACATTTTTTTCTGTTACATTTTCGAAGTTCTCTTGAATAATGTGGCTACCCATATTCGAGGTCATAATAATCAAGGTGTTTTTGAAATTCACCACGCGGCCTTTATTGTCGGTTAAGCGACCATCATCGAGCACTTGCAACAAAGTATTGAACACATCGGGGTGTGCTTTTTCAATTTCATCGAATAGCACTACACTAAACGGTTTCCTACGAACGGCTTCGGTAAGTTGTCCGCCTTCATCGTAGCCTACATAACCGGGAGGAGCACCCACCAAACGACTCACACTGTGTTTCTCTTGGTATTCGCTCATATCAATACGCGTCATCATCGAATCGTCATCGAACAGGTATTCGGCTAGGGCCTTGGCCAATTCCGTTTTTCCTACTCCGGTGGTACCTAAGAAGATAAAGGAACCAATGGGCTTGCGGGCATCTTGTAAACCGGCACGACTTCGGCGAATAGCATCGGCCACGGCGGTAATGGCTTCTTCTTGTCCCACCACCCGTTGATGCAAATGCTCTTCCAGATGCAATAATTTTTCGCGTTCGCTTTGCATCATGCGGGC
Source organism: Chitinophagaceae bacterium (assembly GCA_044349815.1). GTDB lineage: Bacteria > Bacteroidota > Bacteroidia > Chitinophagales > Chitinophagaceae > OLB11. Next base: position 5,342 of record JBIKQE010000109.1, read on the forward strand.
CACGGGAATACCGGTTGCTTTAGCCACATTCTCAGCAATATCTTCGGCATCTACTTCTTCCTTCAACAAGCGTTTGTGTGTATGCGATTCTTGCTCAAGGTTTTGAATAGCGGCGGCTAACAAGGTTTCTTGCTCTTTAATTTTCCCGTACCGAATTTCAGCTACTTTTCCAAAGTCGCCATTGCGTTCTGCCTGATCGGCTTCTTGTTTGAGTTGTTCGATACCGGTTTTTATTTTCTGTACAGCATCCACTTGTTCTTTTTCGTGTTGCCAACGAATGCGGAAGGCATCGCGTTGGTCGGTTAAATCGGCAATTTCGCGTCCTAATTCTTCTAGTTTCTTCTCATCTTTTTCACGCTTGATCGCTTCTCGTTCAATTTCCAATTGACGTAATCGACGTTCCAATTCATCGAGTTCTTCGGGCATTGAATTCATTTCTAATTTCAACTTAGCCGCACTTTCATCGATAAGGTCTATGGCTTTATCGGGCAAGAAGCGATCGGTGATATAGCGATGCGATAACTCTACCGCCGCAATAATCGCTTCATCGCGAATTTGCACATGATGATGCGATTCATAACGGTCTTTTAATCCACGCAAAATCGAAATGGCATCTTCCATACTGGGTTCTTCCACCATTACTTTCTGAAAACGACGCTCAAGGGCTTTATCCTTTTCGAAGTATTTTTGGTATTCATTCAACGTAGTGGCACCAATAGCACGGAGCTCACCACGGGCCAACGCCGGCTTCAAAATATTAGCAGCATCCATGGCGCTTTCGCCACCCCCACCGGCTCCTACCAAGGTATGAATTTCATCGATAAACAAAATAATTTGTCCATCGCTTTCTGTAACTTCTTTAATTACATTTTTCAAGCGTTCTTCAAATTCACCCTTGTATTTAGCCCCGGCAATCAATTGGCCCATATCGAGGGCATAAATGATTTTCGACTTTAAATTCTCAGGTACATCGCTGTTAATAATTCGATGAGCCAATCCTTCCACAATAGCTGTTTTACCTACACCGGGTTCACCCACTAAAATGGGATTGTTTTTAGAACGGCGAGACAGAATATGCAAGGTCCTTCGAATTTCTTCATCGCGCCCAATAACCGGATCGAGTTTACCGGCAGCGGCCATCTCGTTGAGATTCTTCGCATACTTTTTCAAGGATTGATAATCGGCTTGATCGCCTTGCGATTTCACCGTATCGCCTTTTCGAATTTCTTTGATTGATTTCAATAAGGTCTTCTCATTCAAGCCGGCATCGCGCAAGAGATTACCCGTTGCATCGTTCACCGATAATAAACCGGCTAATACATGTTCAGGACTCACAAACTCATCGTTGAATTCTTTTAATAAGGAAACCGCCTTCAAGACCGCTTGATTCAATTCGCGCGAAATAGTTTGTCCACCTTCGGCACTTCCCGTTGGTAAACGTTTCAGCGTATCGTCGAGTTTCTGCCGAATGGCATTCATATTCGCATCGTTCTTCTTCAATAAAAATTCGATGGTATTTGTATTGTCATCCAACAAGGCCTTCAACATATGCGCCGTTTCAATTTGAGGGTTACGGGCATTAAAGGCACTTTGTTGCGCGGCTGCAACCGCTTCTTGTGCTTTAATGGTAAACTGGTTCAGGTTCATATAAAATGGATTTGCCTATTATGTTCAAATTACACACCAAGCCTGTAAATACGCACGATTGGCAGTTATTTTCGTTGTTAAATGCCATGCTTTCAGTTGTGGTAGACTAAAACGGAAAAAAGGGCAGAAAAACGGGTTAACCTGCTTATAAATTACTAGAAAACATCCATCAAAAAATAAGAAAAACATGGGTTGTAAAACAAATCACCGCTTCCCCCCAAAAAAATAAACTTAAATAAAAGCAGGAACCTGCTATTGAACACAAACACTGCTTCTTG
>JBIKQE010000110.1:0-7234 GCA_044349815.1 Chitinophagaceae bacterium
AGTTATTGGCTTTATACCAATTGAATTGTTGATGATCGCTCGGAATGGCAGGTGTATAAATGACCCAATCGGCTTGTTGGTCGAGCAGGTTTACATCGTCGGTATAATGTACCGCAATCCCTTCTTCCACCAATGCTTGTGTAAGCGGCGTTTCTGTTTTATCGTAACCCGACACTGCTATCTTACGTTCGTTGAAAAAACGCGCTAAGGCGCTCATCCCAATTCCTCCGATGCCTATAAAAAATACCCTATGGATGTTGCTTAAATTCATTTGTTAGATAGTATAGATATTAGTGTATCAACAATGCGTTCATCGGCATCGGCCACACCCGATGTACGGATGGCTTGGCTCATGTGCGTTTGTTGTGTTGGGTTGTTAAGTAAATCCAATACCATGGGCAATAACTTTTCAGCCACGGCTTGGTTGGGTAATAATAAAGCAGCACCGCGCGAACTAAGCGATTGCGCATTATGCGTTTGATGGTCTTCGCTGGCAAACGGAAACGGCACAAAAATCACCGGCTTGCCAATAAGGCACAATTCCGAAATCGAGGAGGCGCCTGAACGGGAAACAATCACATCGGCAGCGCCATAGGCCTTATCCATATCGCGAATAAAATCGAAGACTTTAATATTTTTTTCGTGGCCTTGAACAGCAGCTTGTGCCTCCGCATAAAACAACTTACCGGTTTGCCAAATCAATTGAACATCCTGTGACAACAATTTCGAAAACTGCGAAGCCAAGGTTTCGTTAATGCTTTTGGCCCCTAAGCTTCCACCGAAGGCAAACACAATGGGTTGGTTCGGATTCAAGCCAAAAAAGGCCGCCGCGGCTGTTTTTGAAACAGGGTGTTCCACTACGGCACGACGCACCGGATTACCCGTTATTACAATGCGCTCCGCAGGGAAGAATTTTTCCATGGCCGGCCAGGCAACACATATCGCACGTGCCTTCTTGCCTAATAGCACATTGCTTTTTCCGGCAAACGAATTTTGTTCTTGTATCAGGGTTGGAATACCGCGTTGTTGGGCTTTATACAACATCGGGAAACTGGCATAACCACCTACACCCACCACCACATCGGGTTTAAATTCGGTAAGGATGCGGCCGGCTTCGCGGAAGCTCTTCCACAACTTAATGGGCAACGATAAATTATTCATCCAATTGCTTCGGTCAAACCCGGCAATATCCAAGCCTTTGATAGGGAAACCTTCCGCAGGCACTTTCTCCATTTCCATTTTGCCCTTGGCACCCACAAATAAAATATCAGCCTCCGCAAACCGACGCTTCAACGCATGCGCAATAGCCAAGGCCGGGAAGATATGTCCACCCGTACCGCCACCGGCCACGATCATGCGTATGTTGTTGCGTTGACTCATGAGGCAATATTCAAATTAGAGGATTCGCTACCATCACCTTCTAATTCTTCCACAAAGCGACTAACGCTGAGTATCATACCGATGGTGATGCTGGTAAATAATATCGATGAACCACCCATACTCACTAAGGGCAAGGTTAAACCGGTAACAGGCATTAAATTCACATTCACGGCCATGTTTACAAAAGCCTGAATAACTAACGAAAAACTGAGTCCAACGGCCAAGAACGCACCAAACGCATACGGACATCGTTGAAACAAGCGAATACTTCGCCACAAAAACAACAAGTATAAACACATCACAAACAAACCACCCCCTAAGCCATATTCTTCAATGATGATGGCAAAAATAAAATCGGAATATGGGTGCGGTAAGAAATTGCGCTGGGTACTATTCCCCGGCCCCTTTCCAATTAATCCGCCTTTGGCAATTGCCACTTTGGCTTGCGTTACCTGAAACGGCTCATCGTTTTTATTGTCGGACGTAAAATGTTTAATCCGATTCACCCATGTGTAGGCACGGCCTTTCGTTACGTACGAATAACAAAAAATACCACTGAAAACAACTATACTAATGCCTAACATCAATAGAATTTGCTTGATGCGAATTCGGCCAATAAAAAATAATAAACCGCTCGACAAGCCCATCAATAAAGCCGTCGATAAATTGGCAGGGGCAATAAGGGAACAAGCCAATAATACAGGTGCAAATATCTTAATGAATACAAATTTCTGATTATCTAAATCATCTTGAATAAACGACAAGCGACGGGCTAGATAAACAAACAACGAGAGCTTGGCGAAATCGGATGTTTGAACGGTAACACCGATGCCCGGTATCATTAACCAGCGGGAACCTTCGTTCAAGGTAGTGCCTACCGCTAAGGTTAAAGCCAATAACGGAATACTAATATAAAACAACAACGTACCGATAGGGGCAAAGAAGCGGTAATCGAGCCGATGAATCAAATACATCAATACAAAACCAGTCCCCAACAAAGCAATTTGTTTAAACAAAAAGGAGTGATGCGATTTATCGAGTTTAAGCGCAAGCGTTCCGGTGGTACTGTATACGGCCATAATACCTATGAGTGCCAATACAATAGCCACGCCCCATATAACGAGGTCGCCGCGTGTGCTCTTTAACAACGATTGAACCGAAGGTGATGATTTTGGGAACATAACTTAGAGTAAACGAACCGATTGTTTAAATTGTTCACCACGATCTTCGTAGTTCTTGAATAAATCGAAACTGGCGCAGGCCGGCGATAACAACACACAATCGCCAGGATGTGATAACGAAAACGCTTCGCGCACACAATCGTTGGTATTGTCGGTATCAATTACCGGTACAATGCGACTGAACGCAGTGTGGATGGCGGTATTATCGAGACCTAAACACACAATGGCTTTCACCTTTTCGCGCACCAGCGCTTCAATTTCGGTATAGTTGTTGCCTTTATCAACGCCGCCTAAAATCAAAATAACCGGCTTGTTCATGCTTTCTAAAGCATACCAAACGCTGTTAAGATTAGTGGCCTTGCTGTCGTTAATAAATTCCACGCCCCGAATACTCGCCACATGTTCCATGCGGTGTTCAATGGCTTTAAAATTGCGCAAACATTCGCGAATGGAATCGTTGCGTACTTCTGCCGCTCGTGCCGAAATACCGGCCGCCATGGAATTGTATTGGTTATGCTTTCCTTTTAATGCCAATTCGTTGATGGAAATGGAAAAAGGTTCACCGTTCAGGCGAAGCATCAAATCGTTGTCTGTCAAAAACGCGCCGTCGGTGTTCAATTGTTCGTTCATAGTAAAATAGAGGATTTTCGAGGGAATAGAATGGGTTTGTAAATAGGCCTGCGAAGCCGCATCGTCTTTGCACAATACCAACACCTCATTGGGTGTTTGATTTTTAGCAATATTGAACTTGGCCTGCACATATAAATTAAAATCGTACTGATACCGATCGAGATGATCGGGGGTGATATTCGTAATCACAGCGATGTCGGGCTTAAAGGTGTGTATATCATCCAGTTGAAAACTGCTGATTTCCATTACATACCAGGCCGTTGGGGCTTCCACCAATTGGCGCGCAAAACTCTTGCCAATATTGCCCACCACCGACACATCGTAGCCGGCAGTTTTTAAAATATCGAAGGTTAACGATGTTGTAGTTGTTTTACCATTGCTGCCGGTAATAGCTAATATCTTACAACCTTCATTGCGGTACATATACCCAAACTCAATTTCACTCATCACCATAATCCCTGCGGCACGAATGGCTTTCATGATGGGGGCTTTTTCGGGTATGCCCGGACTCTTCACTACCTGCTTGGCTTGCAATACAATCGATTCTGTATGCCCACCTTCTTCCATAGCAATACCGGCGGCAATTAATTCCGCTTTGTACTTAGCCGGAATTTGTCCGCTATCGCTGACTAACACGGAAATACCTTCCCGACGGGCCAGCAAGGCTGCCCCTGTTCCGCTTTCGCCACTTCCTAATATGATGAGTTCATACAACATGAATCTGTTTATTGTAGTTTAAGAGTTACGATGCTCATTACCGCCAAGAGAATGCCAATGATCCAAAATCGTGTGGCAATCTTACTTTCATGATAACCTAGTTTTTGATAATGATGATGCAAGGGCGACATCAAGAAAATTCGCCGTCCTTCGCCGTATTTCTTTTTGGTGTATTTGAAATACCCCACTTGCAACATCACACTCATATTCTCTATCAAGAAGATGCCACAAATAATAGGCACCAACAATTCTTTCCGAATGATGATGGCCAAGGAAGCTATAATACCCCCCAAGGCTAAACTGCCGGTATCGCCCATAAACACTTGCGCCGGGAAACTATTGTACCATAAAAATCCAATGCAGGCACCCACAAAGGCCCCAATAAAAATAGACAGCTCATCGAGGTGCGGAATGGGCATGATGTTGAGGTAATTCGCAAACGATAAGTTCCCAGATAAATACGCGAACAAGGCCAAACAAATGCCAATAATGGCACTGGTACCCGTTGCGAGTCCATCTAAGCCATCGGTAATATTGGCCCCATTCGAGACCGCCGTGATAATAAAGATGACAAACAAAATATATATCAGCGGCGTAAGCACATGCGCAAAATCCTCACTAATCCACGAGGCTATTTTACCATAACTCAATTCGTGATTCTTGGCAAACGGAATGGTAGCCACCGCACTCTTCACCCGCGCATAGGTATGAATTTCGCGGTTATTATCGATGCGGTAAAAACCATCTTTAATAATTTCGTCTGTACTATGCCGTATGGCCGATTTACCGCCGGTGGTTTCCCGAATAATCATCACGTTCTCGTTGTAATACAAGGTGAGGCCCACAATAATGCCTAACCCCACCTGGCCCATAATTTTAAACCGACCGGCCAAGCCTTCTTTATTCTTTTTAAATACTTTGATGTAATCGTCGAGGAAGCCTACCAAGCCTAACCACACGGTAGATATCAGCATCAATAAAATATACACATTCTCTACCCGCGCAAACAACAAGGTGGGAATCAAGATGGCCGCAATGATAATAATACCGCCCATGGTAGGAGTACCGCTCTTTTGCTTCTCCCCTTCCAAGCCTAAATCGCGCACGGTTTCACCTATTTGCTTTTTGTGCAAAAACTGAATCAAGCGCTTGCCGTATACCAACGAAATAAACAACGACAATAAAATTGCCATGGCCGCGCGGAACGAGATGAATTTAAACACCCCTATCCCAGGCAGATGGAATTGATCGTACAAATATGTGAACAAATGGTAGAGCATGGTACTGGTTTTATTTCTCGAAGAGGTGATACATTTCCGTTAAACATTGTTTATCGTCGAAGGGTAATTTCACCCCCTTGATTTCTTGGTATTTTTCATGCCCTTTCCCGGCAATTAAAATAATATCGCCCGGCCGCGCCATCGAACAAGCTGTTTTAATCGCTTCACGCCGATCGGCGATACTCAAATATTTTTTGGTTTGATGCACCGGCACCCCTTCTGCCATATCGTTCAAAATAGCCTGCGGGTCTTCACTCCGCGGATTGTCGGAAGTAAATATGGCTACCCCACTATGCTCCACGGCCGCTAAGGCCATCAACGGACGTTTCGCTTTATCGCGATCGCCACCACAACCTACCACGGTAATCAAGGTTTCATGCCCTTGCCGTAATTTATTAATCGTGGCCAATACATTCAACAAAGCATCCGGCGTATGCGCATAATCTACAATTCCTAATATACCCTCACGTTCCGATACCAACCGTTCAAAACGACCTTCCGCCCCGCGCAACGTACTCAATACTTGCAATACATCCATCGGCGTTTCTCCCAACTCGCAAGCCACCCCATACACACACAATAAATTGTAGGCATTGAACTCGCCCAACATATTCAAATACACTTCGTGCTGATTCATCATCATCACCAAGCCCGTAATATTGTTTTCCAATACCTTGCCTTTATAATCGGCCAAGGTGCGCAACGAATAGGTCTTGCAACGGCCGCGCGTATTTTGCAACATCACCAAACCACGCTTATCGTCTACATTGGTTAAGGCAAACGCGGTAGACGGCAATCCATCGAAAAATAATTTCTTTACCCGGATGTACTCATCAAAGGTTTTATGATAATCAAGGTGATCGTGCGTGATATTCGTAAAGCAAGCACCCGCAAATTGCAAACCAACAATACGATGCTGATGAATGGCATGCGAACTCACTTCCATAAACACATGCGTGCATCCGGCCGCCAACATTTGCGCCAACAACGCATGCAACTGTATCGGGTCGGGCGTGGTATGCGTAGCCTGAACCACGGCTGAACCAATCCGATTCTCCACCGTCGATAACAAACCACAAGTTCTACCCAAGCCACTAAACAACTGATACATCAAGGTAGCGCACGTTGTTTTACCATTCGTGCCCGTAACACCCACCACCTGCATATACCGAGACGGATGATTATAAAACGCATCCGCCAACAAGCCAATTATTTCAGCGGTATTCGCCACCACCACATAGCAAACCGATTGGTTACATACCGAAGGCAAGGCATTGCATACAATACACGATACCCCGAGTTCAGCCACGGCATCCAAATAAGCATGCCCATCGTGCTGCAAGCCTTTCACGGCCACAAACAGCATCCCCGCATTCGCTTGCCGCGAATCGGAGGTAATACCATTCACCGGCATACCGCTATCACCCAACACCGTTTGCACGGGCACTGTGGCTATGATATCGTGAATGGTTTTCATTTAACTTAATTGAATCATTATTTTTTCGCCCCGGCCATACGTTTTGCCCGGTGCAATGGATTGTTGAACTACTTTACCACGCCCTTGCGCATTCACTTTGAAGCCGGCTTTCTCCAACACAAACAAGGCATCGCGTAAACCCATGCCCTGCACATTTGGCACTAAACCACCCAGCACATTCCCATGCTTCACCGCTTGTGTTCTCCCCGTCGTATCGATGGTTTGCGCCATCCATTCGCTCGGCATAAACGCAGTTTTTTTCAAGGGCATTACGCCACACAACTTGCTGTAATCGGAAGCCCGCATGGTGTTCGTTTGCATGCTGTCGGTACGGCGCGCTAAATCGGACAGCGATTCTTTCGGATGCATCTTTATGGCATACAACCTATTCGCCACTTCTTTAAACACCGGCAACGCAATTTGTCCACCGTAATAATTCGAAGAGCCTTTGCGCGTCCGCAATACCACACATATCGTATACTCCGGATTTTCGTTCGGGAAGAATCCAACAAACGAACCATGATACATCCGGTCGGAATAATTTATTTTTTCTTTATGTTCTTTGCCAT
>JBIKQE010000111.1:0-7225 GCA_044349815.1 Chitinophagaceae bacterium
TTGACGTAGCGCCAATCAATAAATCAAAGTCATTTATGGTCATTCCCATTTTCCGCAATCTAGACTTTTCTTTAGCGTAAATATCCAAAGAGCTAAATATGGGCAAAATACTTATACCTTCAAGGAAAGTGGCTAAAACCTTTCGATTTTTTTCTTTCATTTCACTATGCTCAACACCAAATTTTAATTCAGCCAGTGTTATTTCAGAAATCAAACAATTTTCCGGTTTTACTTCTTCGATTTTTTTATCTAATCGATACTTGCCTTTCATAAAGAAAATACAAATATTAGTATCAAGTAGAAATCGAATCAAAACCCCTCCAATGATCGATTAATGGTCCTACTCTCTCGTATAGTTTGTGTTAACTCCTCAGCAGTATCTTCCGACACCCAGGCACCAAATGAATTGTAAAATCGCCTACTGCCTTTAGTTTTACTTTGGTTTAATGAACGTTGGAGTTTTTCAATAAAAATCAATTTTTGTTTAGTGCTCCAAAAATTAAACAAGCTCAAATAATCTGATATCAATGTACTGCTATCAATTTTATTTTTCATTACACCTGTTTTTTTGAAAAATGGCTTAGGCCATTGAAATTTTAATTCCATGGTTATATATTTTATGATTCAAATATACTTTCCATTTTCAACTTTATTTACATTAATATGAAAGTAAACGGTTTTAAACGTTTCTTGTCGGATACAATAAAATGTTCTCATTCATCGAACACTACAACTCCAAATTCTCATAAATCACCGCCGCGCCTTGTCCAACGCCAATACACATGGTGGCTAAACCATAACGCACTTTACGCTTGCGCATTTCGTGCAATAAAGTAGTCGATATACGTGCACCACTGCAGCCTAATGGATGCCCCAACGCAATGGCCCCTCCATTCACATTCACAATACTCGGATCCACATTTAATTCTTGCATACACGCTAAACTCTGCGAGGCAAAGGCTTCATTCAATTCCACCAAGCCAATATCGTTGATGCTTAAACCGGCACGTTGCAAGGCTTTCTTCGACGCCGGCACCGGACCAATACCCATCACCGCAGGTTCTACCCCGGCAATAGCCATACTACGCACCAAGGCCATCGGGTTCACATCAAAACGCTTCACCGCTTCGTGCCCGGCCAACAATAAAGCCGCAGCACCGTCGTTGAGTCCACTGGCGTTGCCTGCTGTTACCGAACCGTCTTTTTTAAACGCCGGTTTCAACTCGGCTAATTTTTCCAAGGAACTTAAACGTGGATGCTCGTCTTTTTCAAACATCATACTCTTCCCTTTTCCTAAGGGTACTTCCACCGAAATCAATTCGTCGGCAAACCGATTTTGTTGGTGTGCTTGTTCATATTTCAACTGACTGTTGTACGCAAATTCATCTTGTGCTTTTCTACTAATCTGCCAACGCTCCGCCACATTCTCCGCCGTTTCGCCCATGCTATACGGATGATGCAATGCCGACAAGGCCGGGTTTATAAAACGCCAGCCAATGGAGGTATCAAAAATATCGACCTTGCGCGCAAAGGGCGTATCGTTCTTTCCCATTACAAACGGAGCACGCGTCATGCTTTCAACACCACAAGCAATCATCACATCGCCATCGCCACAACGTAAAGCCCGCGAGGCATCCATAATGGCTTGCAAACCGGAAGCACATAAACGATTCACGGTATTTCCTCCAATTTCCATGGGTAAGCCCGCTAACAACAAAGCCATACGGGCCACATCGCGGTTGTCTTCGCCTGCTTGGTTGGCACAACCCGCAATCACATCTTCAATAGCGGCTGCATCAATATTCTCGTTACGGGCTACCAAGGCTTTTAACGCTAAAGCCAACAAATCGTCGGGGCGAACCGTACTCAATGATCCACCTAATTTTCCAATGGGGGTTCGAAGCGCATCCAATACATAAGCATATTCCATAAAACAAGCATTTAAGGCCCTCAAAGATAAGTCGATGTGTGCGGATTCGTAGGGGCGAATTGACATCAGGAACAGAAACAGTGTCAGGGAACAGTGTGAGAGCAGGCCCGCACATCATAACACGATGAAAGAATTTCAAGATTACACGATTAGGAATTATGATTAATTGTTGGGCAATGTTTTTATACTGTTTTCCGCTGAGTCCCTTGCAGGAGACTCAGCGGGGAAATCAATTTTATCTTATCGACATGATCAGCCCTAACGGCATTTCGAACATCAATTAAAAACCCCTTCTATGTAAGTTGAAAACTATAATTAGTCTCTTTAAAGACACTTTTACAAAAAAATCCCCCAACAATCGTTGAGGGATTAATCAATCAATTAAAATCCTGTTTATCGAATCGTGAAGTGGTTATTAATCCACAACCAGAACGAACCATCCCACAAGAAGGCTACAATGAACCAGAAGAACAAGGTCAATGGAATCAAAATAGTCAATATCATATTCTTCACTTCGTCGCCTAAGTGCATGAACACACGCACAATATAGGCAGCTTTCAAAATGGTGAGTAAAATGAAAATCGTGTTAATCAAAGTCTTCGGTAAGTGGTTAAAATGGCTGTACAAACCCAAACCAACTTCCACAATAGTAATCACCGACAAAATAGCCGTAACGGTCCAAATCTTTTTTACTTTCCCTTTGCTCGCTGCGGAGTCTTTGTCTTCAACGTGACCAATGTTATAAAGACGGGATTGATCGCTTTCGTAATCGCTGAAATGCATAATATCGTTCGTTTAAAATGAATAATTAGAGCAAGTAAAAACAAGTGAATACAAATACCCATACGAGGTCTACAAAGTGCCAGTACAAGCCTACTTTCTCAACCATCTCGTAGTGGCCACGCTTTTCGTACGTTCCATTAATCGTATTCAACAAAATAATGATATTCAATACCACCCCAGAGGCCACGTGGGCACCATGGAAACCGGTAATGCTAAAGAAGAAGTTGAAGAACTTATGCGCCGCCGCAGGACCTTCGCTGGCTACGGTAGCCGCAGGTACATCATGACCAAAGAAGTGTTTTAAGTTCTCAGCATAAGGAATAACCCCATTGGCATCCGGAGCAAACGAACCCCATAAGTTACCAATATGATGATGTAAGTGCATCCACTCCCAAGCTTGGCACGACAAGAAGGCAATACCACCAATGATAGTCCACAACATCCACTTAATAACACCGGCTTTATCGCGACAATGGCCGGCGTGTACCGCCAATACCATCGTTACCGAACTCAAAATGAGAATGAAGGTCATTAAACTTACAAAGGCCATTGGCGCTCCCCCATTGGGTGCAAACCACGGAAACGATGCAAAAACCTCGTTCGGGTTAGGCCATAACGAACTAAAAAAACGGGTGGTTCCGTACGAAATCAAGAAGGCTCCGAAGGTGAAGGCATCACTCATCAGGAAGTACCACATCATGATTTTACCATAACTGAGGTTAAATGGACTCTGTCCGCCACCCCATGCTTTCTTCTTATCAACTGCTACTGCGCTCATAGAAACTGTCTGCTTATTTTTGATTTATATAGAAAAAGATGAACAAATATAGCCAAAGGATATCAACAAAATGCCAATAGGTGCCTAAAATTTCAAGCCCCGTTGCTGAATACACCTTTTTAGTGCGTCGAAACCGCATAATGAGGTAGTAAACTACCATCGCAATTACGCCACCCAACATATGCACCAAGTGCACAAACGATATCACATAAATAAAACTGCCCGATACCCCCTCGGCCGTCGACGATAAATTAATACCGGCCGCATGCATCTCGTAAAAACCCCAAAACTGCAATACCATAAAGGCAACCCCCAACAAGGTGGTGATGCCAAAAAGCGTTTTATACCGCGCCATATCGCGGTTTTTAAACGCTTTGATGGTCAAAATCATGGTTAGGCTCGACAAAATGACCACCACCGACGAAATCCAGAATGCTGTTGGCATGGTAAAAAGCAACCAATTGCCTTGGGCTTTTCGGACTAAAAACGCGCTGGTCCAACCGCCAAACATCATACACAAACTGGCAATAGCAACCCACATTAATAATTTATGGGGATGGATGCGCTGGCGCTGGTTAGATACCGTATTCATAATTGTTTTGTTTCAGGCTACAAAAGTCGCACTGAAAGTGTGCAAATTTAATAAGCAATTGCTTTGTGGCATAGAAAAAATCAGCGGATACACTTAATTTGTTTTCAAAATACTTGTTCGCCTTGTTATAAACGTAGCAAATTCGTGCCATTCGCGCCACAAGCAACCACTAAATAAATTGGTTCACAACGTTGAAAGAGGCGCTCATACACCCTCTTCGCCATCATGGCCATTTTCAGAATACGAACATACCTAGCATTCTCCTAATAACACATCGTAATTTGTAGTGTATACCCTCTATTCAAAGTAAGGGATGGTAAATCAAAAATTACTTATGGCCATTGCATCGTATTTTGCCAAAAATTAAAAAACACCATGCGCATTGGCATCATGGGCGCCATGCCCGAAGAAATTGACGGCTTATGGCAAGCACTCGAAAACAGTACCCAAGAAACCATCGGTCAACGAACCTTTCATTGCGGCACGTTGCAAGGCATCGAGGTGGTATTCGTGTTTTCGCGTTGGGGCAAAGTAGCTGCCGCGAGCACCGTTACCACCTTGCTGCAACGTTACAACGCTACGCACATTGTATTTACAGGAGTGGCCGGCGCCCTTAATGCAAACCTTGAACAAGGCGATGTGGTGTTAGCCGAGCGCCTCATTCAATACGATATGGATGCGCGACCCGTGATGCCGCAATTCGAAATCCCCTTAACAGGCACCACGTATTTTCCAAGCAATGAGCAATTGTTAAAAACCGCCCAGCAAGCCTTTCATCAAATAAAAGAGCAATTGCAAGCCCTTCATCCACAACAAAAAATACCGCAATTGATGCTGGGCGATATTGGCAGTGGCGACCGATTCATTGGCACCAACGAAGCCCGCAACGCCTTGTTGCAACAACTGCCAAACTTGCAATGCATCGAAATGGAAGGCGCGGCAGTAGCGCAAGTTTGTTACGAACACCACATTCCGTTTTTAGTGATGCGCACCATTTCAGACGCCGCCAACGATGCTGCGCATCACGATTTCCCCGCCTTTGTAGCAAACGTGGCCGGCCCCTACGCCACGCATTGGATCAAGGCCTTCCTCCGTCAATTATCGGCGTAAAATTATTTGTTATTTTTTTTGGTCATCATCGTCCGATTCCTTCTTCAGCGCAATTGCGTCGCACACCGCAGCAGCAAGAAGTGCTTCATCGCCGCTGTGCCTCTATGTTCGCATTTCAACAAATAGAATATACAACATCATATTAAAAAACATTGCCCGCGAAAGCGGGCAATGTTTATATTAAACAAAATAAGGGGACAAACTAGTTCTTGGTTACTTTACCAAGGGTTGTTACGGCATTGCCTTGACGCGATTTGATGATGTACATACCGTTCGACAATGTACCTAAGCTGATATCGATTTGATTGTTTCCTTTCAACGATTGGGTTACTACCGATTGAACCAAACGACCGGTCATATCGAATACCATGATGGTTAAGGCCTCTTCTACCGATGATGTAAATTCGAGTTGAACAAGATCGTGGGTTGGGTTAGGATAAATTGACCACGCCGATTCGTTGACATTGAACAATGCACTCGATGCACTAGGTAAGGTAGTGAAATTATTAATAGACGAGAACGTACTTCCCGGATTCATAGTTTGTCCCGTAACACATGTTGTACGAACACGATAATCGTACGTGGTATTAGGAACTAAATTCGTAAAGGTTTTAGTAGTGCTATAAGCTGTACTACCGAAGGAGTTAGCCCACGATGAGGTGCTTGGTTTATACTGCACAAAATATTGTTGCGCACCTACGCTGGCCGTCCATGTTAAGGTAACAGAATTGGCACCGGTAACTGTGGCATTGATATTGGTAGGCGCATTACAATTTGGTAATGGGGCTACATAAACCGGTGTGGTGAATTCACTGATGCTTGTAAATAAACTGGTAGCCCCTGTGCACGACGACCGTAAACGATATTCATAGACTGTACTAGGGATTAAATAATTAATCGTAAGCGATTGGCCCGTAATACTGCTCCCTCCCCAATTGGCTGTTCCTTTTACTCGAGTTTGAATAAACGTTGTATTTGCAGACAGTGCTTTGGTGAAATTGATAACAACCGAATTATATGTTGGTGTTGCAGAAATGCTTGTTGGCATACCACAAGGTGCTTGTGTACATAATGGATTGCCCGGTGCGTAAATAGAAATAAGCGTTGTTGAACTATTTGTACAGCCATTCGCATCGGTGCCAACAACCGTGTATGTTGTATTGCTTGTTGGGCTAACCACCGGGCTTCCGGTTAAATTGCCCGGTTGCCATGCATAGGTTGAGGCACCCGAACCACTGAGACTTGCCGATGCGCCAATACATATAGTGGACGCACTGCTGTTGATGCCTACGCTCGGTAAGGCATTGACGGTAATCTGATAGGTACCTGTGTTAGAACAACCATTGGCATCCGTGCCGGTTACAGTATACGTAGTAGTACTCGATGGACTCACACTCGGTGAACCGGTTAATGAACCAGGCATCCAAGTATACGATGAAGCACCCGTTCCATTGAGTGTAGCCGATAATCCATTACAAATAGAGGCTGCACTGCTGTTGATGCCTACAGTTGGTAAGGCATTGACGGTGATTTGATAGGTTGCCGTATTGGTGCAACCATTACCATTCGTGCCCGTTACGGTATACGTAGTAGTGCTTGAAGGACTCACACTCGGTGAACCACTTAAACTCCCCGGCATCCAAGCATACGACGAAGCACCCGTGCCACTGAGCGTGGCCGATGTTCCATTACAAATAGAGGCTGCACTGCTGTTGATGCCTACACTCGGTAAGGCATTTACGGTAACCTGATAGGTAGCTGTGTTAGAACAACCATTGGCATCCGTGCCGATTACGGTATACGTAGTAGTGCTTGAAAGACTCACACTTGGTGAACCGGTTAAATTGCCCGGTTGCCATGCATAGGTAGTAGCACCCGTGCCACTGAGACTTGCCGATGCACCATTACATATAGTGGACGCACTGCTGTTGATGCCTACGCTCGGTAAGGCATTGACGGTAATCTGATAGGTACCTGTGTTAGAACAACCATTGGCATCCGTGCCGGTTACGGTATACGTAGTAGTACTCGA
>JBIKQE010000112.1:0-7179 GCA_044349815.1 Chitinophagaceae bacterium
GCTTTTTTAATACGCGATAATTAAAAATCTCCCATTCGCAATGCAACTGGGAATGGGAACTAAGTAATGTATACAACAAGGTACTACCCGACCGAGCGGATGTCAATATTATTATATTCGTTCCTTCATTTACCATAATTCAATACAATTCCCCCTCAACCAAACAAACTACAAATATAATTATTTTGCAAGGGGTTTCTCGAAAAATAAGTACTTTAATCTAGGCATGTATTTAATTTCTAGGTGTTGTTGCGGGGCACTCGAAGTAACATCATACAACCCAAGAGCACCCCGATGATGGTTATAGAAAACGCCCATTGCGAACCCTTGGCATACCAAAGCCATCCACACACCGAACTAGCTACCCACACGCCAATGCTTTGAAAGCCTTGAAACAGACCCAATGCACCCGCTTTTTGGCTTGGCAAACACAAGGTGCTTATCCATGCTTTAGAAAGGCCTTCGGTGGCCGCAGCATACAAACCATACAAAACCATGGTGCCTGCAAATTGCATTTGATTCAACGGAAAAATCAAGGCTGTATAAACAAGGGCTAATAAAACAAAGCCGCCTAACAACATCGGTTTAAACCCTATACGATCGGCCAAATAACCCATTGGATAAGCGGCTATAGCAAATATCAGATTGTAAAATAGATAAGCCATTACGGCCTCTGTTTCGCTTAATCCTAATTCAACGGCACGAAAAATGAGAAACATATCGGAACTGTTCACCAAGGCAATGAAGGTTAATCCGATTAAAACTTTTTTATAGGTTGGCGAGGATTGTTGCCAAATGGATTTGGCTGTTGCGAAGGTGAATTTGAAGGGTGCCGAATTTGTAGGAACGGCATTTAAATTGTCTTTTATAAAGAAAGTAAGTCCTACAGCGAATATACCCGGTACCAAAGCCCATAAAAATAAAAGATGGTATTGGCCGGGGTAATAGGATAAAAAAACAAGGGCCAACCCAGGGCCAACAACCGCCCCGAAGGTATCCATAGCGCGATGCCAGCCAAACACTTTACCTCGATCGTTTTTCGCTGAAATATCGCTAAGTAAAGCATCGCGGGCGCCACTCCGAATTCCTTTACCCAACCGATCGGCACTGCGTAAAAAGAAAACGGCTCCGGCCGATTGGAAAAAACCCATGGCGGGTTTAGCGAGGGCGCTGAGGGCATAACCCCACTGAACAAAGGGCGTACGGCGTTGTAATTTGTCGGACCAATGGCCGAAATAGGGTTTACTGAAACCGGCCAAGGCCTCGGCTAAACCTTCTAAAAAGCCCAACCCTATCATGGAGAAACCAATTTGCTTGAGGTATAGCGGCATAATCGGATATAGCATTTCGCTAGCCATATCGGTAAACAAACTAATGAGAGAAACTAGCCACAGGGTTCGAGTGAGGAAATGAAAAGGTTTTTTCATTGGTACGAAAGTAAGGAGAAATGGATGAGGAGTTTAGAATGAGAAGGAATTGTTATAGAAACAGAAGGGTAGAATGAGAATGAGAATGAGAAGCAGAATGAGAATGAGTGTTGATTGCGTGAGGGATTGCAGCGGAAAGCCTACCGCGAGGAACGAGCGGTAGCTTGGAGCGTAAAGCCCGACAGCCGGCGGCCAGCGCGAGCGCCTTAGCGGGAGCGCGGACGACGGGTGGCACGCCAAGACAGCAAACAGGGAACAGAAACAGCAAACAGGGCCGTTTGAAAACTAACCCAGCAAGCGCTGCATTTGTTGGTCGATTTGTGCGAACCAATGCTCGGGTTTGATGGTGCGCCAATTGTCGGACGTTTCGAATAAAATGTACTGTTGAATACGAACCTGCTCGAAGTCGCGTACCACATGGGGCATAAAATTGATGCCAACAATCCACCCGTTGTTATCGGAAATTTCTTGGTACCATTCGTCGTAATAATCGTCGGTGTCGCTGTGAAAATTCAAGACTTGCTCGCCAATTAAAATAAATTTATAAATGCCTTCGTCCATCAAAGGCTCCAACACATTGCGCTTCAGCGTTTGTATGTCGTTGTCGATGGTATCGTTCCATTCGCCCAACAATTCGATGATGGCAAAATGTTCGTCGTAATCGGCAAACAATATTTTGAGGTACAAGGTTTTGGAACCAAATTCATCCCACTGCGGATGAATTAAATAATTGTACACGGCGTGGGTGAATTCAAACTCGCTGTACTCGCGGCCATAAAACGGCGAGCGGGAATCTTCTTCGGCGGTGTAATAATCGCGCCACTTGAAATAAGGTTCAATATCGTGCATAATTTATCCGAGGGCTTGATCTAAATCGGCAATAATATCCTCGGCATTTTCTATCCCTACGCTCATGCGAATGAGTCCGTCGGTGATGCCCGATTGCAAACGCAACTCGCGCGCCACACCGGTATGGGTGGTGGAGGCCGGGTGCGAAATGAGGGTATCGCAAGTACCTAAGGAAACCGCACTGGTGCAGAGTTCCAAGCGGTTAATAAATTGCATGCCGGCTTCCACACCGCCGTTGATTTCGAAGCTCATCAAGGCGCCAGCGTGTTTCATTTGTTTTACGCACAAGGCATGATCGGGATGATCGGGGAAGCCCAACCAATTTACAAATGCCACTCGTGCATCTTGCTTTAAAAATGCAGCCACTTTTTCGGCATTGGCACAGTGGCGCTCCATGCGTACTTCGAGGGTTTTCATGCCATTGTTCAATAAAAACGCATCGAAGGCATTGGAGTTGCCACCCAACAAACGATGGTGCTTGGTTACTTTGGTAGACATAAACTCAATATCACGCCCCAATAACACACCTCCAATGGCCGTGCCATGTCCGTTCAAAAACTTGGTGGTGGAATGCATTACAAAATCAACGCCAAATTTAAACGGCTGTTGTAAATACGGTGTGGCGAAGGTATTGTCTACCGCCACCTTGCAACCATATTGATGTCCCAACTTGGTTAACGCTTCAATATCGACGCATTGCAGGGTAGGGTTGGCCGGTGTTTCTAAATACATCAACTTGATGCTGGGGTCGTTTTTCAACACCGCTTCCACGGCCGCAAAATCTTTCATATCGGTGAGTACGGTTTCAATGCCGCAACCGGGTAATACTTTATCAATCAATTCTTGGGTGCCGCCATACAAGGAATAATGCGAAATTACTTTTTCACCTTGCTTTACATTGGCCATCATGAGGGTGGCTATTGCGGCCATGCCCGAACTGTGCAAGATGGCTTTCAGTGCCAACGGATTCCCATGTTCATTGCGTAAGCCAAAGGCTTCCAAGGCCGCTATTTTATGTTCAGTTTGTTCGTTGGTAGGGTTGCCGAAACGGCCGTAAATAAAGCCTTTCTCTTTGCCTGTAAACAAATCGACCCCTTGTTCGGCACTATCGAACAAATAGGTACTGGTAGCATAAATGGGGGTAATGTGACTGCGGTGTTTTTCGGTTTCGAAACCGGCGTGAACACAACTGGAGCCGAAACCAACGGGGCGTTTTGTTTTCATTCGGCGAAGGTACAACCCCACAGCCGTTTGCTTTGCTTACAAGTTGATATAAAACGTAAATTCTTGTTCGCCGCGACGAATTTTTACATTCACCTCCCGGCCCGTTTCTGTTTTACGAATAGCCTCTAAATAATCGTCCATATCGTAAATAGGGTATACCCCCAGTTTCGTAATCACATCGCCCGATTTCATACCGGCACGGTCCGATTTTTTATCGGGGAAAACTGCCGCTACGCGCAAGCCCTCACCAGGCCACACCACATCGGGAATTATCTCTAAGGTGCCGCGCAAATTTTTCATTTTCTGAAAGTAGTCGTTGGTTTTTACAAACAAGGGGCGCGCTAACTTATCGCTTTCGGCTACAATACGAAACAAGCCTTGCATCAGCTCAGGCATATCGTTCAGGTTCACCTTATCTAAATTATCGCCTGGGCGACGAAAATCGTTGTGATAGCCTGTACTTAAACGCAACACCGGCAATTTCTTTTCGTAAAACAATTGGGCATCGGTGAGGGTATACCCACTGCTGTCTACCTGTAAATCAAAGCCCTTGCCACCCAATTGCAATACCTGGTTCCATAAGGAGGAAGTCCCCGCACCGGCCACATACACCTCGCGCGAAACCGGATTGAAGCGCCCCAACATATCCAACTCAAACACAGCCGATACACTCGACCACAAACTGTCGTTGCGTTGTATCAAAACCCGAGCGCCTTCGTTGTTTTGTTCGTGGCCCGATAAGGCAACAAACAAATAATTATATCGTTTTAGGCCCGACGATTTAATTTGTTCAGCCAAACTCAACAAAGCTGCCACGCCACTGGCATTATCGTCGGCCCCGGTAAAGCCGGCGCCTATATGATCGTAATGGGCAATAATAACGGTGGTGTACAAGGCTTGGTTGTTGATATACCCCATCACATTTTGTCCGTTCAACAAGGCATCTTCAAACGCTACACGTCCTTCAATATCAACCCAATCGTTTTTCATGGCAGGCACGGCGTATTTGGTCCAAGCCGCGGCCGTAACCCAAATAACCGGAATATCTAAAGTTGGAAATAACTGCAACAGCGTTTGTTGCAATTCAATTTGTTGTTCGGTATCGTTGTAAAACACCACCGAACCGGCACCCGCTTCTTGCGCGCTTTTGGCTTTTAAATACAAGGCGGCTTGGATATTGGTTCCCCATTCAGCCTGAAAACTCTTCAACGAAATCAACCACACATTCTTTTTTTCGGGCACACCGGGGTAGCACAACCCTTTTATAACCCCCCATTTGCTGTAAGGCAATAAAATGGCTTCGGTGCCAATACTCAACGCGTGTCCATCGATTGCCAAATTGGCTTGGGGCGAGGGCCGAAGGCCCGTATTTAAACTAAACCCATCGGTATACGACCCTCGCCAAGGTTGTAAACCAATGCCTTTGAAACGCCCTTCAATGTATTGAGCGGCCAACAATTCGCCTTCCAACCCCGTTTGGCGCCCCTGCAAACGTTCGCCACAGAGGTAGTCCATATCGCGCTTGATTTTCGCCACAGCTTGGTTGGGTGGCGTTTTACCTAAAGCCATTAAAACAGGGCGCTCAGCCCCAATAAGCAAGAAACAAGCTAACAACCCAACTACATAGCGCATAAATCGAAAAACAAATTAGTCTACAAATATAACAGCCAAGCTTCGGCCTATCGAAAATTATTCGGGCAAGGTATCCCGCACAATGTTATTTTTGCCTAAATTGATTTATTCGTTATGAACAATACCCCATTTACCGACATCCACATTGCTCTCGGAGCCAAGATGGCCGAATTTGCCGGCTACAATATGCCTATTTCGTATAGCGGCATCAACCTCGAACACGCCGCCGTGCGCCAATCCGTAGGCGTTTTTGATGTGAGCCACATGGGTGAATTCATCCTAAAAGGCCCCGACGCCCTCGATTTAATTCAACGCGTTACCAGCAACGATGCCGCCAAACTTACCAACGGAAAAGCCCAATATTCCTGCCTCCCCAACGGCAAAGGCGGTATTGTAGACGATTTATTGGTGTATTGCGTGGAAGCCAACCAAGTTTATATGCTCGTGGTGAACGCCTCCAACATCGATAAAGATTGGAATTGGATTCAACAACACAATACCAACAACGTTGAAATGCACAACATTTCAAACAAAACCGGTTTGCTCGCCGTTCAAGGTCCAATGGCCATGAAAGCGATGCAGAAACTCACCAACATGGACCTGATTAATTTGAGTTACTACACCTTCGTGAAAGGCGAATTTGCCGGCATCGACAATGTATTGGTGAGCGCTACAGGCTATACCGGCGCCGGTGGCGTTGAAATTTATTACGAAGACGACGGACAAAACGGAACGATGTTGTGGAATAAAATTATGGAAGCCGGTGCGGAGTATAACATTCAACCGTGCGGACTCGGTTGCCGCGATACCTTGCGCCTCGAAATGGGCTTTTGCTTGTATGGCAACGACATCGACGATACCACTAACCCCATCGAAGCCGGCTTGGGTTGGATAACCAAATTCACCAAAGATTTTACCGACCGCGCCTTCCTCGAAACACAAAAGAAAGAAGGCAGCACCCGCAAATTGGTGGGCTTCGAAATGGTCGACAAAGGCATTCCGCGCCACCATTACAAAATTAAAGATGCCAACGGCACCGAAATTGGCCACGTAACCAGCGGCACCCAAAGCCCGAGTTTAGGCAAAGCCATCGGACTCGGTTATGTAAACACCGCGCATGCCGCCATCGGCTCGGATATCTTCATCGACATCCGCGACAAACTCATCAAAGCCACCGTGGTAAAATTGCCGTTTTATCAAGGCTAAAAAAATCAAATCATCCAAAGAAGCTCCCTAAAAAGAGCTTCTTTTTTTGCTGTTCCCTGTTTCTGTTTTCTGTTATGGCGTGCCACCCGTCGTCCGCGCTCCCGCATTCGCTCTCGCGCTTGCCGCCGGCTGTCGGGCTTTACGTTCCAAGCTTTTTTCGTGCCTCAAAAAGGCTTTCCACTACAATCCCTCACGCAAAACCGCCTATTATTGTTCCACCCGCCTGAGGCGGGCTGACACGCGAAAAAGAAATTCGCTCTCGATATCTATTATTGTTCCACCCGCCTGAGGCGGGTTTACACGCGGAAAAGAAATTCGCTTCAGCCCGCGCATGCGGAGCAATAATAACATTCTATGCGATGGAATTATCCCCTACCTCTGTGAAAACACCTCTACCCCTCTGTGATAAAGGCGAATGCAATTCGCCCCTACCTATTAACGGGCGGCCCCTAAAGTTCTGTTCCCCGACACTGTTTCTGTTACTGATTTTTACCTCTGTGAAAACACCTCTACCCCTCTGTGATAAAGGCGAATGCAATTCGCCCCTACCTATTAACGGGCGGCCCCTAAAGTTCTGTTCCCCGACACTGTTTCTGTTACTGATTTTCCCCTCTGTGATAAAGGCGAATGCAATTCGCCCCTACCTATTAACGGGCGGCCCCTAAAGTTCTGTTCCCCGACACTGTTTCTGTTACTGATTTTCCCCTCTGTGATAAAGGCGAATGCAATTCGCCCCTTCGCAATCCCCTCGCTCCAACTCCGTTCCCCGACAATGTTTCTGTTACTGATTTTTTTCTCTGTGATAACCGACGAAAGCCGTTCGCCTTCGTAGCTCTATCTT
>JBIKQE010000113.1:0-7170 GCA_044349815.1 Chitinophagaceae bacterium
TGTACATCTTGTGCCTCAGGGCCTTTCAAACCCTTGCTGGTTACAAACGTTACTTTGGTTTGTAAATTCACATTCCCGGTCAATTGCTTCTTATGAAAAAACACCGACTGCTTGGTCCGATTGTCTCGAATAAATCCGTAGCCTTTTTCTTCATTGTAATAAGTAACAATGCCTTCTTCACGGCGCGGTTCTAAATCGTCCATCTTTGGTACACCCAATACAATGTCTTCCGCGTTAATTTCAACACGCTGACTTTTATCGGGTGGGGCAGCGGTTAAAAACCCATTCTCATCCACATAGGCCAACATCTCGCTTAAGTTGTTGCCATTCGCGCCTTGCTCTTTGCGCTCCAACCGACGGTCCCGCTTGGCTTGGGCCGCTTGTTGCTTCTTCTTTTCGCGCTCTTTTTTATTCCACGATTCTGCCATATACTTAGTTTATAGGGGTTTTAGATGATTTCGGACGAAATCCCTGCTTGGGTTTGCCCGTGAATGATTTGGATGAACTCGAACTAGACGAATAACTCGAACTATGTCCAGAACCGGCACGATGTCCACTCGAAGATGAACTAGGTCGCGCACCCGTCGACGACGAACGCTCCCTGCTTTCACCCGGACGAGCCCAACGGCCTTTCGATGGCTTCGGTTTCTCCGGTACCGCTTCCGGCACGGCCGATAAGGTATTGCCTGCCACCGGTATTGTTTGACGTGTTACTTTCTCAATCGCTTTCAAATATGCCCGCTCTTCGTGGTCGCAAAACGATAAAGCCTTGCCCGAAGCACCCGCACGACCCGTTCGGCCAATACGATGCACATACGTTTCAGGTATATTCGGTAACTCGTAATTCAATACATAGGCCAAATCATCAATATCTATACCACGCGCCGCAATGTCGGTGGCAATCAATACTCGCGTTTGTCCTAATTTAAAATTCTCCAAGGCCCGCTGACGCGCATTCTGCGATTTGTTACCATGAATGGCTTCGGCCGTAATGCCTTCCGATTGCAATTTCCGCGCCAGTTTATCACAGGCATGTTTCATTTGCATAAACACCAACACGCGGTCAATGGCAGGGTCACTCAACAACGAAATTATCAAAGCCTGCTTGTCGGAACGGTTCACAAAATAAACCGCTTGCGCAATACGTTCAACTGTGGTAGACGGCGGCGTTACTTCCACCTTCACCGGATTCGTTAATAACATATCCACCAAGCCTTGTACTTCAGGTGGCATGGTTGCCGAGAAAAACAATGTTTGACGTTTAGTCGGTAAATGTTTAATCACGCGCTTCACATCATGAATGAATCCCATATCCAACATACGGTCGGCTTCATCCAATACAAAAAACGAAATGGTTGATAAATTCACTACGCCTTGCCCCATCAAATCGAGCAAGCGTCCCGGTGTAGCCACTAAAATATCCACGCCACGGCGTAATTGATCCACTTGCTTGCCTTGCGATACGCCACCAAAAATCACGGTGTGGCGAATCTTTAAATAACGCCCATAGGCCGCAATGCTTTCGCCAATCTGAATGGCTAACTCGCGGGTAGGGGTCAATATCAATCCTTGCAAGGGCCGATGCGCTAAAATGCGTTCAGGCTTGCTCAAGGCTTGTAAAATAGGCAAGGTAAAGGCAGCGGTTTTGCCGGTGCCGGTTTGTGCGCAACCGAGTAAATCGCGGCCGTCTAACACGGGCGGAATGGCTTGTTGCTGAATAGGGGTAGGTGTCTGGTAACCTTCTTCGGTTAATGCCCGAAGCAGGGGCTCTATGAGCCGTAATTCGTTAAAATTCAAATTAAGTGTTTACGTTTAATGTGATATGCTCACCATAAAAACGTCGAATAAAAATACCGGGAAAAATAAAACGGAAATCAGAATCGCGTTGATAAACAAGCATGTTAAGAATGCAAAGGTACGCTAATTGCACCGTCTTTCCTAATGTTCCTCGCAAAGCTATTAAAATCGGTAGCTCACATACAAAGCTTGCACGGGCGTCCATTGCATTATTACCTTAAAGGTGCGGCTCTCAACCACCTGATTCGACGACGATAATGGGTCTGTTACATCTAAATTTTTACTCAACGCACCTACCGATAAACGTGTATCCATACCCACTGCCCACCGCGTATTCAAACGGTATTCCAAGCCCGCACTCAAACCGGCACTCACCATATTACCCCGACCATCATAGAATCGATATTGCCCGGTAACGCCGCCACCATAACTGCCTTCCGAAATAAACCGATCAAAACTGCCATCCAATACCGTTACCGCAACCCATTGTTTTTTCAAGGGCCAATGCCTACCCACACCGGCCAAATATTGCATGCCCCGGTATTTCTTCGTTACATTAAAATTAGCCGGCTTGTCCAACGGCCACGAACCCCAAGTTCCTCGCGCTTGCAACCGCAAAAACCAGCCATCGGTTTTACCGTAAGCATACCGCAATATCGGTGCAACCCGATTCGCCCAAACGCCCGATGGCAAAGGCTCGCCATCCAACTGCGGCATCGAATAACTCAAGCCCGCACTCACCCAATGCCGGTTCATGGTGTCTTGCGCTTGTAATAAAATGCCGCTCAACAGCAAGCCCAATAAGCACGTTAAACTTCTCAATGTCTTCTGCATAGTTTTTTATTTTTTTTTATGGAGTCATCGTCCGATTCTTTTCTCGGCGGTATTGCGTCGCACACGTCAACACCATCAAGCCATCATCTTTTTTGCCTTTCCACCGCCGGCAAATTTACGGTCGAATCATCAACGTTGCTTGCCGCACATTATTCTTCGAACGAACATCCATCCGATACACCCCGGGCATCAAATTACCCCATTCAAACCGATACCGATCGTTCTCTACAACAATGGCCTTGTCTACCACCATTTGCCCCACGGCATTGTATAAACGTAATCGGGCTTTGCCTTGTTCCAAGCCCACCAATTCCGTCCACGTTGCCGCCGGATTCGGATACAACATCAAACTTGGCGATGCCTCTACATCCACTACGGAGTTCACAACACCACAACCACCACTCGGGGCATCCGTTTGCAAGGTGTCTACAAAACCTGTTTTCTTAATCCCCAAACAATATTCACCGGCTTTAATTTCTTTGCAATACATATTGCCATAGCGGTCGGTACTCACGCCCGTCCGAATACTGTCGTTGGCAAATTGCCATTCCTCCCGTGCATCACTACGATAGAACAAACGAATACTGTCTTCGCTGTTATTAATCCATGTACTATCCAAATACGAATTGTTCACCCCCGCATCATACGTAAAGTGCAACAACCCATTCAGCCCGTCTAAGCCAATGCCATCCACTTGCCAATAATGGGTATTGCACAACCTATACCCCGGAAACGACGTACTCGATTTAAAACGGTCGGGCGCCACCCAATGATGTTGCACCCGCACCAAGGCCGAATCAACATTGATGGCTTTTGTAATCACCCGAATCTTGGCTTGTGGCATGGTGGTAAATCCAATTTGTTTTACCGTTTGCATATCATCGGTAATGGCATCGCCAATAGCATTGTCGGGGTCAATAGCTACCATGGCGGGTTTAAAGGGCAACTGCAAATTCAATTGCATACAACGCCCGTTAAACATCACCGTATACATGGTGCGTTGCATCAACGAATCGTAAACTGCCACCGGTAAAGGCACCGCAGTAAAGTACTGATCGTTTTGATGTTTACGTTGACGCATATAAATGGATGTTTCCCACAACGGCCCATTGGCTGTGGTCAATACCGAATCAACTGAAAAATGCGGAAAGCCTTTGTCGTAAATCCAATTATTAAAATAGGCTTGTGTATTGTAGCTAGTAAACAAGGTCAGCCAGGTATTCAAATCGGCGGTTGAAATGGCTTTGTTTTCATACAAATTCAATACATTTTTCAACCCCGTAAAAAATAAATTGTCGCCCATATAGCGCCGTAAAGTATGCAAGCGGTCGGCACTCAAACGATACACTGTAGTACCATACGTATACAAGCTATCCATGTTCGCAATACTGCGGTAGCCGTTATCATCTAAGTGGCAACGCGCCAACATGTCGTAATGGTTCTGCCGTACTTCATTCATATACGCTTCATTGCCATAGGTGTATTCTTGATGTAAAAATTCGCTGTACGAAGCAAAACCTTCATTCAACCACATATCGCCCGCTGTTTTACACGTTACTAAATTGCCCCACCAATGGTGCGATAATTCGTGGGCAATTAATTTTTCGTAATTCAAGGTGCCATCTATATAGGCTTTCCCAATATGAATGTTCGTGGCATGTTCCATGGCCCCGCCGTTAAAGGGCACCAAGGCATAGCCCACCCGTGGCCATTTGTAATTTCCATAGGCTTGTTCAAAGGCACTCATCGATTGTTGTAAATGAGCAAACGAACCATTCACCGCTGTGGTATCGGCAGCTTCGCAGGCAATCCACGAAGGCACGGTGCCTTGCAGGGTATTTAATGTTTGTTTTACCAACACGTAAGGCGCCGCCGCCACACTGGCTAAGTAAGAAGGTATTTCTTTATTCAATAACCAATGCCATTGTTTGTTCGTGTTGGGTAGACTGCTGCTGTCGATCAACATACCATTACACACCGCCATTTTATTGCCCGGTGTTTCAACAAAAAATTCATAGGTACTACGCTCCACAAAATTATCTAAACACGGGTGCCATGTGCGGCCAAACGAATGGGGTTGCGCATAAAAACCTACCCCCATCTGAAAAGCATATAATCCGCTAAAATAAAATCCACCCCATATCACATCCGTTACGGGTATGCCTCGGTAAAAAACATCCACTAAAACGCTATCGTCTAAAAACATGGGAACGGTGGGAGTAATACTCAGTGTGTTATTGTTGTGGGAAAAGCTAATGGCATAGCCGTCCCAAAGTACACTGTCTACCGTTAAGCCCTCTAAATCGAGCAACACTTCAGCTACATTGTTTTGTTTACATTTGATATCCAATTGCGTGTGCGCCGAAATATTTTTGGTTACAAAATCCGTCATGGTTAAATGAATGGTAGTTTTGCGAATATCCAAGGTATCACTTCGCGAAGCCGAGGCGGCGTGAATAGTTCCTGTAAAACAAATCCAAAGTGCTACGAAAGCCAATACATACCGTGTCATGTGTCCAGTTTATGGCTGTAAAGATAATGGTTTATACCCTTAGCTTGGTGATGGTGACGAGCAAACCTGTATTGGCCCAAAACACCGATTCGTTGCGTGTTTATGAGGGCTTTTTACTGAGTGAGGTGATGATTAAAGAGATCCAACAAGGGTTTGATCCGCAGGCCCTTATCACACGCATGCAACAAGATACTACCTTTTACAAGGCCTTTAAATCGCTTCGTATTCATGGTTACGACATGTACAACGATATTGAAGTGCTTAACGACGATAACGATGTAGTGGCTTCGTTGAACAGCCAAACGCGGCAACTCCGCGAGGGGAAATGCCGACGCATGATAACCTTGCATGAAACCATAAAAGGCAACTTTCTTACCCGAAAAAAAACATACCGCTACCGCACCGCAGCCTTGTATGCCCACTTGTTTTTTACCGAAGGAAAAATTTGTGGCGATAACAACATCGTGGGTTCGTCGGTCAGTTATAAAGGAACGGCGCATTACGAGGAACAATTGCGCCGATTGATGTTTAATCCGGGCCAACGCATTCAGGGTATTCCGGGTATTGGCAATAATGTGGCCATCTTCGAACCGGAACAACGCGAACGATATCGCTTTTATTTGAAAAAAGAGATTGGGGAAAATGACAGTGTGTACATCTTCACTGCCGTGCCCAAACCCGAATACGAAAAAGACGCTGTGATTCGTAGGCTCGAAACCCGTTTTCGCCCCACCGATTGGGCCATTGTTTCGCGACAATACCAGTTGCATTACCGCACCTTAGTGTACGATTTTGATGTCGATATGTCGGTTCGTATTCAATCGATAGGCGCCGATAGGGTGCCTTATTGGGTGCAGTATACCGGAAATTGGCACGTATTCACCCAAAAAAGAGAAAAAGTCCGCTTTACCGCAATTTTTTCCGATTTTCACTAACATTTCGTATTTTTAGCAGTCTATTCACGGTTACTTGTTGCGTATATTATTCACGGGGGACTTGTGTAATGGAATTTATACAGAACACTATGAAGAATTGGATATTTATTTTAATGTTGCTTGGCTGTGTAGGTACAGTGGTGGCTCAACCTAAAAAGAAGAAGGGGGCCAAAGCCAAACCTAAAACTACGCAGGTTCCTGTTGCCATCAAGCAAGAACCAACCATATTAAATAATTCCTTGTTGTTGTGTGCATCGAAAGACAGTATGCCGGCGTGGTATTTGAACGAACCAGCCGATTTTCGTTTCCCGGCCAATTACCCTGTTCCTACTCAATACCAACTTTACGGAACGGTTTATGTTTGGCTTAAAGCATCCTTGCAAAAAATTCCGTTTGCCCGCGATGGGGCTTCAATTACCTTGCCCATTCCGGTTGATGGCGGTGTTCAATGCATCGATTATACCATTGGCCGCGTTCTCACAATGGATTCTGCTTTGCAGGCCAAGTATCCGCAATTGATGTCGTTTGCAGCCTATCAAAAAGGCAATCCGCTGAACGATGTTCGTATCGATTGCGACGACTCTGCAATCAAGATGATGGTACGGCACAATGGTGAAATTTATTTTTATCAAACCTTGCCTTACAAAAACACATTTCTTTTTGTGGCCTATAATAAAAATCGGGCCGGTATAACTAAAAAACCATTCGAAACCAATCAAAAAAAATAATTAGACGCATATGATGAGAACTATTACCCTCGCTGTTTTATTTACATTAAGTATGTTTCGCTTGCAAGCAGGAACATCCAATTCGTTTTGGCAACTTTCTACCGATAAGGAAGTGAATGTACCCGGCGAACAAAAATTGTTTCCAAAATCGTACATACTGGCAAAATTGAATACGCCCGCTTTTCGGCAGTTTCAGTTTTTAATTCCTGCCAACGAAACCGGCATGCCGGTAGTGATTAGCTTGCCTACACCCGATGGAGGCACCATGGATTTTCGCATTTTTGAAGCACCCATGATGGAAGCACCCTTGGCGGCCAAATACCCCGATATTAAAACCTATACAGGTGTTAGCACCACCAATGAA
>JBIKQE010000114.1:0-7125 GCA_044349815.1 Chitinophagaceae bacterium
TGGTGTTTCGCGCTTCGCGCCCAAAAACCGACAAAGAAATTAGCGAGTACAAAGCGTATTTGGCCAAGGGCTTAGTAGCGCCTACCAATATGGAAATATATACATGCCAAGTGGATGGTTCAAACCTCAAACAAGTAACTCAATTGGGGAAGGCCAATTGGGCGCCTTTCTTTCATCCAACCGCCAATAAAATTATATTTTCAAGCAATCATCATAGCGAACGCGGGTACGACTTTCAATTGTACATGATTAATGCCGATGGCACCGGTTTAGAACGCATTACTACTGAAAGTAAATTCAATGCCTTCCCGATGTTTTCGCCCGATGGCAAGAAGTTGGTGTTCTCTTCGAACCGCAATAATGGGGGTACCCGCGACACGAATTTGTTCATAGCCGATTGGGAAGATTAATCATTTTAAAAAAAAACTATTTATGAAAAAGTTATCGATATTATGCTTGATGTTGGCTTCGTTTGCGCCATCGATTCAAGCACAACGTATTCGTTCCGAACAAGTGGCAAGCCATATTCATTATTTGGCTTCCGATCAATTAAAAGGCCGTGGCACGTCGAGCCCCGAAGAAATAGTGGCTGCGGCCTATATTGCCAACTGCTTCAAAGCTACCGGGTTAAAGCCCTATGGCACAAAAGGGTACTATTACGATTTTACGTTCAAATACAACAAAAAAATTCACGATACAAGTACACAACAAATGCCATTGCGCTCGGGCCGAAATGTAATTGGATTCCTCGATAATCGGGCCGAAAAAACGGTGGTGATTGGCGCCCATTTCGACCATTTAGGTCTCGGTTATGATGGCAACAGCACCGCCACGAATTCCACATACGATATTCATAATGGGGCCGACGATAATGCGAGCGGAGTGGCCGGTGTTATTGAGTTGGCTCGCTACTTGAGCACCAATGGTATCAAAGAAAAACACAACTTTTTATTCATGACTTTCTCGGGCGAAGAATTAGGTTTGATTGGCTCGAAGAAATGGTGCGAAAACCCAAGCTATCCCTTAAGCGATATTGCATACATGATTAATTTAGACATGATTGGTCGACTAAACGATTCAACTAAAAAATTGTTGATGTATGGTGTAGGCACCTCGAATGTTTGGATACCGGCTTTGGAAAAAGTGAATCGTCATTTTACTATGAAATACGATAGTGCCGGGGTGGGGCCGAGCGATCAAACTTCTTTCTACTTAAAAGATATACCCGTATTGCATGTGTTTACCGGTCAACATACCGATTACCACAAACCGAGCGACGATATGGATAAAATTAATATTGTGGGCGAAACACATATATTGGAAATGTTAGCCGATTTGATTTTTGCACTCGATGATATACCTCAGCCTACTTTCTATAAAACAGCCGCACCCGCAGGTGGAAAAATGTCGTTTAAGGTAACTTTAGGGGTAATGCCCGATTATGCTTTCGAAGGAATTGGTATGCGCTTAGATGGTGTAACCGATGGCAAACCCGCGTCGAAGGCAGGTTTACAGCAAGGCGATATTATTACACAATTGGGTGAAACCCCTGTATCGTCGGTGAAGGAATACATGAATGTGTTGAGCCAATTCAGTAAAGGCGACCAAACCACCGTAATATTTACGCGGAATGGTGAAACTCAAACGGCTACGATTACTTTTTAAGCTTAGTGCGCAAAATCGGTATCGAAATTTTTCATCCGCTCAATGGGCGGATTATAATACCCAAATTGCACGTTAGGGAATTCTTCCCGAATTATCTCAATCATGTTGTGAAGCCCATACCGATTGCCGGTATCGGTTACCCCAATTTTGCCTAAATACCAATCTGGGTCGATATTGAAGTTGCGCCATTGAATCATGCTAATTTTAGTTGTTTCAATAAATCGACGCAAGGCATCTAATTCCGCCTCGCTGTCGGTCATGCCCGGGAATACAAAGTAGTTAATCGACGACCACCCGCCTTCTTCATGAACAATACGGAGACTTTCTATTAGGTCGTTAAAAACATAATTATTCGGGCGATAATAGGGGGTGTACACCGATTCGCGCACACTGTTTAAGCTTACACGGATGCTATTCAAACCGGCTTCCATCAAAGCCTTTACCGCTTTCGGATTGCTTCCATTGGTGTTAATATTAATGCTTCCTTTCAACGTATGTTTTCGAATATCAATAATTGCTTCGCGAATGGTTTCCCACATCAACAAGGGTTCCCCTTCACAACCTTGTCCAAAACTAACTATAGGAAAAGGCGCCGTTTCCAAATGCGGTACGGTGTATTCCACTACTTCAGCAGCCGTGGGTTTAAACGTAAGTCGATCTTGCGGCGAAACAATACTCTCTTCTTCGGGCTGAAACGAAATACATCCCAAACAATTGGCATTACAAGCAGGCGAAATAGGAATAGGGCATTCCCAACGGCCCATGAAATAATTACGAGCGGCAGGACAATCGTAGGTTTGGCAACAGTTTTCAGCCAAATGATTAACCAACCTGTTTTGAGGATAGGCTTGCAAAAAGGTACTCAAGCCCTCGTTAATTTTATCGCGGTCGAAGCCACTACATTCTTGCCGTATGTCTTGTTCGATGCGCATGGCAGTTACCATGTGTTGCCCTTCGTGCCATCCCACTGCGGTATAACAAAACAAGGGTAGGGTGGGGGCGTCGGGCATGGTTTCGTAGGCCGATAAATAAAAGCCTGTATGGGCAGGTGGAATATAGGCGGCGGTAGCCCAGCCTTTTTCGCAAAGACGCATCTCGCCCGTTTCCACATCCAAACCAATTCCACGTCGGCCGGGTAAATGGTATAAATTACCGCCATCAGGCAAGGGGATCCAGTCGTCTAAATCCACTTCCACAGCGTCCCAGCCAGTACGCCCTAAGGCATACAAGGTGGTGTCTTCGTAAATATTACCGTCGTCGTCGGCAAATAATAAATAGGGCGAATGGCGAAGTTGCATAGGCGCAAAGATAAGGCGGTAAAAGGCGTATTGCTATTTAGGCTGTATTATTGTATTCAAATTAATGGGTATATGAAACGGATCGCACTTTTAGGTCTTTTTGGCTTGCTTACTTTGACCATGAAAGCACAAAATGGAATTAAAGAGGCATTGCAACGTATGAATCAATGTGTAGTGGCATTTTCGGCCGATAATCCGCGGCCTTTACAATTGTTTCAAGTATCGGGCACCTTAGAACAAGCCATTGAAGGCCGCACCCAACGTATGACCATGGCCGATATGCAATCGATTCGCGTAAGCAACACGGCCGCTGGTTACAGCGTAACCATGGCATGCCAACAAGGACTGTCGTGTATAACATTGGTAAAGGAAGATATGAGTGTAATGAACTCAAACGAAGCCCAATTCTTTTTTAATAACCCGGCGGCGGCCAATACCTTTGCTTCGTCGGCAAAGCAATTGGCAGAAGGTTTGCAAAAAACACCGGCAGCCATCGAGGTACAATTGTTTAAAACACCCGATGGTAAAACACCGCTTTTACCTGCTGCCGGAGCGCCACCAAGTGCCAAGCAAAGCACCCCCGCACCGCCACCCGCAAAACCGAGCGGTAGTTTAGTGCTATCGGGCGGTGATGATGATGATGATGCAAAACCACGTGGTTCTGAATCGGCTAAAACCAACGGTATAGAACAAACCAACGATGAGGGACCTGCTGAGCCGGTCGATTTGTTTTGCAAACAAATTAAAAAGCTGATTCAATCTGGAGGAACTGCCCGATTTAAAGACATAGAAGGCAAGGTGATGAATGCCCAAACAGGCACCAACGAAAGCGCCATGAAATTAAAAGGAGCCCGTCGTTCCTATCTGTCGCAATTTGAAGGCCGCCGCTGTTTTATAGCCGAAATGAAGTCGTACCCCGATAATGAATTAGCCACTGAAGCGTTGTTCGATTTACAAAGCCAGTTGGAAGATTGTTTGGGCGAAGATTGGGATAATGAAGATAAAAGCGATGACCCCATTTACGATAAAGCCGATTTTGATGTAAAAGATGTTGAACTCAGCAATGCCAACAATCCGGCTATGCCCACCGTTCGTATCGCCTTGGCCCCAGAAGGCACTAAATTCATGTTGTTTATCCGAATCAGATAAAAAGGCACCTGCTTTTTTCGTAGGTTTGCACCCATGAATGCATGGATGATTCGCTGCTTGTGGTGTGCTAGTTTGTTGCTCACCGTTGCATGCCAAAATACGGGTAAGAAACCAGCATCAACAAACACAGCCTCAGCGCGCCCCGTTGAAGTAGCCACCTGGGATGAAGCTATTCAAAAAAATCCGAAGAATGCGGCGGCTTATTTTAAACGAGGTTTAGCCTTTCATCGTTTAGGAATGGATTCACTTGCCTTGGTCGATTTTCATTCTGCCGTTCAGAACGATTCGATGCAAGCTATGTATTACAGTGCCATTGGCGATTTGCTATTCGAACATAAAGACATCACCGGAAGCATTCCTTGGATTCAACGTGCTATTGCCCTGAACCCAAACGATGAAACGGCCCGTTTGAAAATGGCAAAATTGTTTTTCTACACCGAAGATTATCCTAAAGCCTTTGCTGAAATAAATGGTGTTTTGCGTGGAAATGTATACAATGCGGAAGCCTATTTCTTGAAGGGAATGTGCTATAAAAACATGAAGGATACCAACAAGGCTATCTCCAGTTTTCAAACAGCGGTTCAATCCGACCCGGCTTTGGGGTCGGCCCATTTGCAATTGGCTTTACTGTTTGAAGCACGTCGCGATCCACTTGCCCTAAAATATTTCGAAAATGCGTACAAGGCCGATTCGTCTAATTTAGAACCGCTTTATGGACAAGGCATGTTTTGGCAAAATCAAGATAAATATACCGAAGCCAAAAAAGTATTTCAACGGATCATCGGTATCGATCGAACCTATCCTAAATCGTATTACAATATCGGTTGGATGTTGTTGCAAGAAGATTCAACCGATAAAGCAAGCCGCTTTTTTTCAATGGCCATTCAAGAAAAACCCGATTATGCTGAGGCGTATTACAACCGTGGACTCTGTTACGAAATAATGGGCGATGTAAAAAAAGCCCGCGACGATTACAACCAAGCGTTGGTGTTTAATCCGGATATGCCGGCCTGTCAAACAGCCTTAAAACGACTACCCTCTAAACCATAATATATGCCACTCATTGCCCCTTCGTTATTGTCTGCCGATTTTTTAAACCTGAGTCGGGACATTGCTATGATTAACCGTTCTGAAGCCGATTGGTTTCACCTCGATGTGATGGATGGTTGTTTTGTGCCGAATATCAGTTTTGGCTTGCCCGTAATTGCCGCTATAAAACGCGAAGCACAAAAAACGTTGGATGTGCATTTGATGATAGAAGAGCCTGGGCGCTATGCGGAAGCCTTCAAACAAGCCGGTGCCGATGTGTTGAGTGTGCATGTAGAAGCTTGTCCTCACTTGCATCGTAACCTCCAACAAATTCGCAGTTTAGGCATGAAAACGGGGGTGGCTATTAATCCGCATACCTCGGTTACTCAATTATTCGATGTGTTGCACGATGTAGATGTGGTATGTATGATGAGTGTGAATCCGGGTTTCGGTGGACAGCAATTCATTGCCTACACCTTAGAAAAAATCAAAGCCTTAAAACAGGAAATCAAACAACGTGGCTTATCGACACTCATTGAGATTGATGGTGGTGTAACCTTGCACAATGCCGCTGAAATTGTTCAAGCCGGTGCCGATATTTTAGTAGCGGGGAATACCGTTTTCGGTTCCTCGAGCCCCGAAGAAACTATTGCACAACTGAAACGCATTCAGGCCTAATGCAACGTTGGCAAGCTATAGGCACTGTAATTCGATGGCCTAACTTGTTGTTTATTGCGTTAACCCAAGCGCTGTCGTGGTTTTGTTTGGTGAAGCCAGTGCTTCCCGTCGAAGTTGCGATTCCATTCCATCAAAGCATTTTGATACTAGCAACCGTGCTTATAGCGGCCGCAGGTTATATGATCAACGATTATTTCGATTGGCAAATTGATTCTATTAACAAACCGGAACGCGTTGTAATTGGCAAATTGCTATCGCGTCGAGTAATTATGCTATGCCATATAACGTTAAATGCCTTGGCGGTATGCATGGTGTATTTTGCCTTTCGCAACTATGGGAGCACACGCTTGTTACTATGGCAAGTAAGCAGTATTGTATTACTTTGGTTTTATTCCACCACCTACAAACGTCGGTTATTGATTGGTAATATAGTAGTAGCTTGTATGACAACCTTAACCGTAGCCCTGCCCGCTTTATTTGAACCGCAATGGTCGCTGTTGCCGATTGCATTAAAAGGGCGTTGGATAGCGTATGGTGTATTTGCTTTTTTGGTTACGCTCATACGCGAAATTGTAAAAGATATTGAAGATATTAAAGGCGATTCATCGCAAGGCTGTCTTACCCTGCCCTTGGTGTGGGGTGTTAATAAGGCAAGGTATTTAGTAGACGGCTTATGGGGACTGATGATAATAGGGTTGGCCCTTATGTTGTATTGGTTTCAAACAAGCAATGTGCTCGAATACACCGCCTATGCTTTGTTGTTAGTACCTATACCCTATTTAATTGCTCGATTGCACCGTGCTAAAACCACTGTTGACTTTGCACAGGTTAGTAGAGAAATTAAAATATATACCTTGCTGGGTATTTTATCGATGTTGCTTTAGAATCCGCTATCGAAAATGCCAATCGCGTCGGCTTCGCGTTCATCGTTCCATTCTAAAATAAAATTGTTTCGCCCCTCGCCAACTAGAATGTTCAAATATTTTTGTTGTACTAATTCTAATAAAGCCAAAAAATTAAAAATTGCATGGATCCGTGTTTCGCACGACTGAAAAATACGATCGAAGGCTACCCGTTTTTCACGTTCACTCCAATCTAAAATAAACGATCGTTGTCCTTCCATGGTGTAGTTGTATTTCACCACCACATGTTCAGGTTTGTCTAAACGACCTTTCATTTTCTTCAGCACTTTTTCGTAGGTCTGAAAGAGTTTAAATAACGTAACCGATTGAATTTCTGTGCCTTCGCTCATGGTTTCTCCAATCGAGGCCAACTCTTGCATCACATTACCTCGTTTTTCTTGTAA
>JBIKQE010000115.1:0-7094 GCA_044349815.1 Chitinophagaceae bacterium
GAACCCACACGGTATCGCGGGAATCGCGAAAAAATAAATTGGGGGTCCCAAACCCAATATCGCCATCGCCGTCTTCGAAATTAATTTTAACCACCACGGTGGAGTCGCCACCGGCTTTTACCGATTGTGGTTCTAAACTACGAAAGCTAATGGAAGGAATCTTGCTTACATTTGTACTCTTGTTGCACGACAACAACAAAATGCCCAATAAAACGAAATAACCGGCAATGCGCATGGTTCAAAGATACAGGATATTTAAATGTCGCCCATGAATTTACCTTATCGGTTGGAAGAAATCACCCCTGCCCGTTTCGAAGACGTAGCTCGGGCCGTGTTTGTTTATCAATATACACACAATAAGGTATACCGGCAGTGGGCCAATGCCTTGGGCAAAACACCCTACACCGTGAATGGGCTTGATTCGTACCCTTATTTACCGGTACAATTATTCAAACAACAGCCTATTATTTGCCAAGCCGAAAACGAATCCCTACCCGAATTATTCTTCGAAAGCAGCACCACCACCGGACAAATTCCCTCGCGGCATTATGTTCGCCATGTGGCCGATTACGAAAACGCGTTTATGCTTGGGTTCGAAAAAGTATATGGTTCGCCCAAACAATATGCGATATTGGGGTTGTTACCTTCTTACTTAGAACGAGGTAATTCTTCGTTGGTGTATATGGTCAATACGTTAATGGCCAAAAGCGCACATTCGGCCAATGGATTCTTTTTACATAATTTCAACGATTTATATAATACGCTCCGTCAATTGGAAGCCGCTCAACAACCCACCTTGTTATTTGGCGTTACCTATGCCCTCCTCGATTTTGCAGAAGCATTCCCCATGCCATTAAAACATACTACTATCATAGAAACCGGTGGCATGAAAGGAAGAAAAAAGGAATTAGTTCGTCCGGAAATTCATCGATTGCTCAAAGAGGCCTTTCACATTCATCGTGTTCATTCGGAATACGGCATGACGGAATTGTTCTCGCAAGCGTGGTCTGCAGGCGAAGGGATTTACACCGCGCCGCCGTGGATGAAAATCCTACTACGCGATCGGAACGACCCCCTCGAAATAGTAACGCATGGGCGTGGATTGGTCAACTGCATCGATTTAGCCAATGTTGAATCGTGCAGTTTTTTAGCCATAGACGATATGGCCGTTGTGCAAGAAACCGGCGAATTTGAAATTTTAGGACGTGCCGATGGCTCCGAAATTCGGGGTTGTAGCCTCCTTTCCATGTAAGCGCAACGCGCTATTTCTCTATTCAACATAAGGAATGGGGAAAGCCCAATCGAACCCATTTCCGATTTATTTTATATACTTGCACCTTTGAAACCCGTAAAAAATAGGAATGGCAAAGAATTTATTGATTGTGGAGTCGCCGGCGAAAGCCAAAACCATCGAGAAGATACTGGGTTCCGATTTCCAGGTCAAATCGTGTTTTGGGCACATCCGCGATTTGGAGAAAGATGCCATGGGCATCGATTTAAACAATCATTTCAAGCCTACCTATAAAGTCTCCGACGATAAAGTAAAAGTTGTTTCAGAATTAAAAGCCTTGGCCAAACGCTCCGAGGAAGTATGGCTCGCAACGGATGAGGACCGTGAAGGAGAAGCTATTTCGTGGCATTTATGCGAGGTGCTCGGGCTTGACCCGTACAAAACCAAACGCATCGTTTTCCACGAAATCACCAAACCGGCTATCAAGAAAGCGGTTGAAAAACCCCGCACGGTGAATATGGATTTGGTGAATGCCCAACAAGCCCGCCGTATTCTCGATCGAATTGTAGGGTTTGAACTTTCACCCATATTATGGCGTAAAATTTCGCGCAGCAATTCCTTATCTGCCGGACGCGTACAATCCGTTTCCGTGCGTTTGATTGTAGAACGCGAACGCGAAATCAACCAATTCACCAGCACCAGCAACTTCCGCATTGAAGCCTTCTTCAATGCCTTAGACATTAATAAAAAAGCGGTTTCGTTCAAGGCAGAATACAGTGGACGGCCGGCCAATGCGGCAGGGGCCCACGACTTTTTAACGAAATGTGTTGGGGCCTCGTTTACGGTAGACGATATTCAAGTAAAACCCGGTAAGAAATCGCCGGCAGCGCCGTTTACTACCTCTACACTGCAACAAGAGGCCAGTCGGAAACTTGGTTTTTCGGTTTCGCGTACCATGCAAGTAGCGCAACGCTTGTACGAAAGTGGGCACATTACTTATATGCGTACCGATGCCGTGAATTTGTCGGAAACGGCCTTAGCCAATATCAAAGATGCCGTTCAGCAACAGTACGGACCGCAATACCACCAACATCGGGTATTTAAAAATAAAAACGAAAACGCCCAAGAGGCCCACGAAGCCATTCGCCCCACCGATATGATGGTACGCGAAGTATTCGATTTCGAACAACAACGTTTATACGATTTAATTTGGAAACGCACCATGGCCAGTCAAATGGCCGATGCTGAATTGGAAAAAACAGTAGCCACCATTGGTATAGCTCCTCGAAGTAACGATTACGCTTTAATCAATAATAAACTGGATGAAATCCTCACCGCTAGCGGAGAAGTAATTAAGTTTGATGGCTTTTTGAAATTGTACATGGAAGGCAAAGACGATGAAGAAACAACCGACGAAGAAAGTGGCATGTTGCCATTATTATCGGTTGGTCAGCAACTCGATTTACAGGAAATGCGTGCTACCGAACGCTTCGCACGTCCCTTGCCCCGTTACACGGAAGCTTCCTTGGTAAAGAAATTAGAAGAACTCGGTATTGGTCGTCCGTCTACGTATGCCCCTACCATCAGCACCATTCAGAACCGCCAGTACGTAATTAAAAAAGATAAGGAAGGCGAACGCCGAACCTATCAAATTGTTTCGTTGAAAAACGGGAACATTCAATCGTTAACCGGCGAAGAAAACACCGGTGCTGAAAAATCGAAGTTGTTCCCCACCGATTTAGGTAGTGTGGTAACCGACTTCTTAAAGCAACACTTTACGCAAGTGATGGATTACCAATTCACGGCGCAAATTGAAAATGAAT
Organism: Chitinophagaceae bacterium; assembly: GCA_044349815.1. Classification (GTDB taxonomy): domain Bacteria; phylum Bacteroidota; class Bacteroidia; order Chitinophagales; family Chitinophagaceae; genus OLB11. The sequence continues at coordinate 3,055 of JBIKQE010000115.1, forward strand.
TCGATGAAATTGCGAATGGTAAAAAAGAATGGAGCGAGATGCTTCGTCATTTTTACGGCCCTTTTCATCAACAAGTAGAAACCACCCTTGAAACAGCCGAACGGGCTAGTGGAGAACGCGATTTAGGCATCGACCCGGCGAGTGGCAAACCAATTCTGGTGCGTATTGGCCGCTTTGGACCGGTGGTACAAATAGGCCGTGGCGACGATACTGAAAACAAACCCCGCTACGCCAACCTTCGTCCGCATCAAAGTATAGAAACCATTTCGTTGGAAGATGCCCTCGACTTGTTCAAATTACCCATGGTACTGGGCGAATACGAGAGCAAAGAAGTTTCTGTTAATATTGGTCGCTTCGGACCCTATGTAAAATTCGGCGAACAATTTGTTTCCATTCCTAAAGGCGAAGAGCCTTTGGATGTGAATTTAGACCGCGCCATTGAAATAATTCGTGCCAAGCAAGATGAGGATGCACCTATTGGTTACTACGATCAAAAGCCTATCACCAAAGGTAAAGGTCGCTTCGGTCCGTTCATTAAATGGAACGATTTATTCATCAACATTCCTCGCTTGTACGCCTTCGATACCATTACCGAAAAAGAATGTGCCGAATTGATTGAAAAGAAAATGGAGAAAGAAGCCAATCGCTATATTCAACATTGGCCGGCCGAAAAAATTTCGGTTGAAAACGGACGTTGGGGCCCCTTCATCAAAATGGGCAAAAAAATGTACAAGCTGAGTTTGAAAGCCGATGGCACTAAAATGAACGCCGATGAAGCCGCCCAGGTTAGTTTCGACGATATCAAGAAAATGATAGAAACGCAAGACCCAACGGCCTTCAGTGCACCCGCTAAAAAAGCAGCCACAAAGAAATCGGCCACCAAAAAAGCAGCCCCTAAAAAAGCGGCTCCCAAAAAAGCAGCCGTCAAAAAATAAGGAATGGCCAACCACGATGTATATGCCCGTTTCAGAGCCTCGGTAGACATGGGGATGGGTATTATTTACATGGTGGTTTCTTACTACGCCACACAAACGGCTTACATTGTAGAAAACTATGGCAAAGGACTTTCGTACTCCATCAGTTTGCTGTTTTTCTTGTATGGCGTATTTCGTGTATACCGTGGGTTTGACGCTATACGGCAATCGATGAAGCCCGAACCTAAACCCCAAGACCGCATGGCCCGCTTCAAAGCACGTGAAGCCGAAATTCAAGAAAACAGCGCCGAAAATTCCATGTAATTTTGTAGCCTGATTGACGTTTTAATTAAAACACATACTATGTTCGCATCCATCCGTTTAAGCCTCATGGCTTTATGCCTCCTTTTAATAATAGCCTGTCAAGGGCCGGTTACGCAAGACAACCAAACCTCAGGCTACATGAAAATTAGCGTAGACGAAACCTATAAACCCGTGATGGAAGAGCAACTGAAAATATTCAGCGGTCGCTTCCCGAATGCGCATATTCAAGTAGAATACAAATCGGAAGCCGAATGTTTCAACGACTTTTTTGAAGACACCACCCGCGTTATTTTTGTTACCCGCGAATTAAGCGACAAAGAAAAAGAATACTGCCTCAGTAAAAAATGGGTTACTAAAAGCATGGCTATGGCCCGCGACGCCGTAGCGTTTATAACCTCTGCCGATAATCCTAAACCGCAATTCACTACCCAACAATTGCAAGATTTTTTATTGGGCCGCGATAGTTCACACACCATGGTATTCGATAATCCGGGTTCTAGCACCGTGCGCTACATCACCGATTCGTTGTTGCAAGGTCAAGCCATTAAAGGAAATTCCTTTGCTACCAAAAATGCCAACGAAGTAATTGATTATGTGGCCGCCCACCCCAAAAGCATTGGCGTGATTGGGGTGAGTTGGATTGCCGACAAAAGCGATTCCACCACCGAACAATTTCTACAAAAAATTAATGTGGCCGGTATTCGTAAAATCAACGATACCTCGGCCCCTTTTATTCGTCCGTTTCAAGCCTATATTGGCTTGCAAGAATATCCCTGCACCCGCAACTTGTATTTTATAACCAAAGAATCGTGGGTGGGTTTAGGTACCGGGTTGGTAAATTATTTGTGTAAAGACGGGCAACTGGTATTTAAACAAGCCAAATTGTTTCCGCTCCGCGTGAATGTGCTGTTGCGCGACACCCGTGTAAACACGAATAAATAATCGTTAAAAATGCGGCCTAACCCCATATAGACGGTCGTTTTAATATAGGTTTACACTTTACATTGAACTTTAAAACGTAAAACGATGAAAACGCTAATTAACACCTTGAGCCTCCTGATGGTTTCGGTGTTTGGTTTGAATGCTCAAAGCCTCGAAGAGGTGGCCAAATTGTACTCTTACAACCGTTACGCTTCGGCTGCCAAAGCGGCTCAACCTTTGGCCGCCACCAATCCGCAAGCCAATTACTATTTAGGCTTATGCGCCTTGGCCGACGATAAAGTATCTGATGCGAAAGCCATCTTTCAAAAATACCCCGAAGATGCTGCCAACAATGCCGGTTTAGCCCGTGTGCTGTTTTTAGAAAACAATAAAAACGAGGCCATGGCTATGTTAGCCAAAGTGGCTTCGAAAGCTAAAAAGAAAGTGGTTGCCCCGTTTAAATATGCTGCCGATGCCATTACCTACACCGAAGGGGGCGACCCCAATGTGGCCATCGATTGGTACAAAAAAGCCATTGAAGAAAATAAAAGTGGCGATTTATACATTGGCCTAGGTGATGCTTATCGTAAACTCCAAGGCGGTGGTGGTAATGCCATGACCAACTACGAATATGCGGAAACCTATCCGGGCACCCAATCGCAAGCCAACTACAAAATGGGTAACTTGTGGTATGCCGCTAAAAACTACGACAGTGCCTTGAGTAAATACAGCCGCTCATCGGAACAAGATGCCATGAACCCACTCCCCTACAAGGCTTTGGCCGATGCGTATTACCGTGTGGGCAAATACAAATTATCGAAAGAAAAAATTGAAAAGTATTTGGAATTGTCCGACAAAACTACCGACGACCAAATTCAATACGCCAACACCTTATACTTAGCCAAAGAATACAATGCGGCAGTAACCAAAATGAACGAATTGATTGGCAAAGGCGTTGAAAAACCATACATGTACCGTGTGTTAGCCTTCAGTCAGTACGAATTGAAACAATGCCAAGAAGCCAAGAAAAACATGGACATCTTCTTCAGCAAACAAGATCCGAAGAAAACCATTCCGCTCGATTATACCAATTATGGTAAAATGCTGTTGTGCGATAGCAATACTGCCTCGCAAGCCGATGGCAACTTTATGAAAGGCTTGGCTATGGATACAGCGGCCGACAAAAGCAATACGATGCGCGAAATTGCAGAAGCCTGTAAAGACCAAAACAAATTTTTGATGGCCGGCGATTGGTATAAAAAACTCACCGAAACCAATAGTCCAAACGTTGAACCCACCGATTATTGGTGGAGTGGCGTGATGTATTATTACGGCAGTAATTACGATGGATCGGAAGCCATGTTTAAAACCATGAGCGAGAAATACCCGAAAGAACCCTCTAGTTTTTATTGGTTAGGGCGCGTAACGGCAGCAAACAAAGACAAAGATTATAAAACCGGTGCAGCCACGCCTTACTTCAATCAGTGGTTGGGTATGGTGAACGATGATCCGACCAAGAAAAAGGATTTGATTAAAGCCTATACCTATTTAGCGATGATTGCCTACAACGGCAAACAAAACGATGAAGCTAAACGGTTGTGTGGCAAATTACAAACCTTAGACCCGAACGATAATACGGCCAAGCAAATATTGAAAGCCTTAGAAAGCATCAAATAAAAAAAACGCTATCGGAAACGGTAGCGTTTTTTTTACCTTGTATATAAATGAACTTGGGCGTGCCCCGCTCATTCACGGCTGCACAAACCAACTAGGTTGTTCAACAGCGGGGCCGGGCTTTCCGCTCCTACTCCGCCCCGCCTGATGCGGGTGCGGGGTATCCGCTACAATCCCTCACGCGAATGAACGTAGAAATTGATATTA
>JBIKQE010000116.1:0-7061 GCA_044349815.1 Chitinophagaceae bacterium
CGGCTACAACCAACCGCTCTTCGATATCCGAAGTGGCTGCCTCGATTATGTCCGCAACTATTTGATGTAATTTTTTTGAAGCCCGGCTTTTTCTCTTTCTTCAACGATCGTCCCGCTTTTCGCCGCTACAAGGTAGCTGGCTTCAATCGGGGCTATTTTTTCATCGTTCGGAACATTATTCAACCGACGTATTAAACCTGTGTCCGTGGTTTGTGTCTTCACAAACCACAAATAATATTACACACATCCCCGTGGTTTGTGTCCTCACAAACCACAAATAATATTACACCCAATCCCCGTGGTTTGTGTCCTCACAAACCACAAATAATATTACACACATCCCCGTGGTTTGTGTCTTCACAAACCACAAATAATATTACACCCAATCCCCGTGGTTTGTGTCCTCACAAACCACAAATAATATTACACACATCCCCGTGGTTTGTGTCCTCACAAACCACAAATAATATTACACCCAATCCCCGTGGTTTGTGTCTTCACAAACCACAAATAAAATTACACACGATCAAAATAGTGATATAAAAAAGTGAACCTTGAAAAATTATTAACGTAATCGTAGGCCGACGAATAATAGTATAACTCAGGTTCAGCAACCAAGTTCCAATGTTCTTGCAATGGATTATTATGTATGTATTCAATTTTTTGTTGTGCCATTTCTCGATTCATAATTTGAATAGCTAACGAATCGCGTTTCCAATACCGTTGTTTCCTTGTAGTTTCATCCACATTGTATTGCGCATAATCTTCGGTTTTTTTATTTTTCAATATTTTTTGAAAGTAATGGGCTGTGTATTTCAAGAATGATTCGTATGGATTTTCCTTTCCATTGGCTTCTAGCATTTCCCATATTAAATGAATATGATTGGGCATAATTACAAACCCATAAACTTTAATCTTCTTTTGTAGACTAAGGTACATTAATGAATCAATGATCACTTTTTTAAATGAATCATCTTTTAATAAATACCTCCATTTACTGATGGTTGCCGTCCAAAAGTAAATTTCATTGTAATGCATGACGCTGTTGCGCGTCTTGGTAAATAGGTTCATAAAGTAAGGTTATTAGTAGCTTGTAGAATGCAAAATACTATTAATTATTTTAATAAGTTGTGGTTTGTGAAGACACAAACCACGGGTGAAGCCATCAATCAAACTTCACTTCGCTTTATGTCCTTTAGGTCCTTTCTGTCCTTTAAATAGTAAATTTTTAAAAAAGCTGAAGAAAGAACCGAACGATGAATAATAGCCGTGATTGGAGCAACGTGCCATGCACGGCGGAAAGCGCGACGGCAGCCGACCGATGCGATGCCGATGCGCTTCAAAAAAAGACGAATGTTAAAAATATCTTGGCATCTTGCGAGGCCAAGTCCCTCGCTTATCTTTACGCCGTGAAAAAAAGGTACGGAGTCATTTTTGCGCTGGTATTATTGTCGCTCCTAGGCATTGTGTATTTGCAAGTGCAATGGATTCAAGGCGCCATGAAACTTAAACGCGAACAATACGACAACGATATTTATATTTCGTTGCAGAATATCAAAGACAGTATTGTGCATCGAAAAAACAAAGAAACCTTTGGCCTTACGCTCAATTTTCAAACTCAAAATTTTGGCAATTTTATTCCCACTGCCACCGTGATGGGAAATTACCAAGTAAAAGCCCTCATTCGAAGTGAATTGCGAAAACACAAAATCAAACAGCCCTTTGAATATTGCATTATCAACGAATCGTTTCAACCAACCTTGTTCAGCGCCGGCTTTAAACCCGAATATTTAGATGCCGAAAACAATTATAAAACCGGACTCAGCGATGGCAGTTTTTTAAACAGCGAAACCCTGAACTTGTATTTGGTGGAACCCGAAAATTATTTCCAACATCACTTGGCTACTTTGTTGCTGTTTGCCGCCTTGTTTACCTCGGTGATTATTGCGGCCTTTGTGTTGACCATTCGTACCTTGTTTACCCAAGAACGTTTGTCGGAAATCAAATCGGATTTCATCAACAACATGACCCACGAATTTAAAACCCCCATTGCCACCATTCAATTGGCGTCGGAGGCTTTGACCAATCCGCGCGTGATTGGCAATTCGGAACAAATTGAATATTACAGCGGTATGATTCGCGAAGAAAATCGACGCATGAACTTGCAAGTGGAGAAAATTTTGCAAGCCGCCCAATTGGAGAAAGAAGAAATCAGGATGCAATGGAAAACCATTCACGTGCACGATATTCTGAAAAAAGTGGCCGAAAATACCCGCTTACAAATGAACGAAAACCACGTGGAATTTAGTTTACAACTCGATGCCTCCAACGATGTTATGGAAGCCGACGAAGTTCATTTTACCAGCATCATTATCAACTTGCTCGATAATGCTGTTAAGTATTCGAAAGAAAATCCAAGCGTTCGTCTTCAAACCCGCAACCAAGGTAAAAAATTACAAATCAGTATTGCCGACAATGGCATTGGCATGGACGCTGAAACACAAAAACACATTTACGAGAAGTTTTACCGCGCCCATACCGGCAACTTGCACAATGTAAAAGGCTTCGGACTGGGCTTGACCTACGTAAAAAACATTGTGGATGCCCACCGCGGGAACATCGATGTTCAAAGTGAATTGGGCAAAGGCACCACCTTTACCCTAAGTTTTCAACTGAAAAACGCGTAAACACCACCCTTTTTTGCCCCGAATACCCTACTTTTGTTCCTCGCATGACAAATTACGATGTATTGATTGTGGGGGCCGGACCGGTAGGTTGCGTATTGGCCGAACGTTGCGCCACCCAATTGGGTTGGAAAGTGCTGTTGGTCGATAAACGTTCCCACGTGGCGGGTAACTGTCACGACCGCCTCCACGAAAGCGGCGTGATGATTCACCAATATGGTCCGCATTATTTTAGAACCAATAACGACGCCCTGCTTGAATACCTTTCGGGCTTTACCGATTGGGTGGAAGGGAATTACTTTGTAACGAGTTATGCCAACGGACAATACTACCCTTTTCCCATCAACCTCTTAACCTTAGCGCAATTTTTTGGCAAGGAATCGCTCACGCCCGAAGAAGCGGAAGCCTTATTGGCCGCCGAGCGCGGAGACATTCCCGAACCGAAGAATTCGGAAGAATTTGTTTTATCGCGGGTAGGCCACCGTATGTACGAAACCTTTTATTTGGGCTATACCAAAAAGCAGTGGGCCATGCACCCTGCCGATTTAGCGCCGAGCGTTTGTGGCCGCATTCCCGTACGCTTCAATACCGATTGCCGTTATGTGGATCATAAACATCAATGCACCCCGAAGGAAGGCTTCACCGCTTTGTTCGCGAAGATGATTGACCATCCGAACATCACAGTGCAACTCAATACCGAATTCAACGCGGTAAAAGATCAAGGTCGATTGACGATTTATACCGGACCGATTGATGAATATTTCAATCACTGTTACGGACCATTACCTTGGCGTTCTTTATCGTTCGAATTTAAACCCTACGAACAGGAATTTGTGCAACCCAATGTGCAAATCAACTATTCGAACGATTTCGATTATACCCGTTCCGTGGAAATCAAACATGTAACCCGTCAGGAACATCCGCACACGGTGGTGTCGTACGAATACCCGCAAGCCGAAGGTGATCCTTATTACCCCATTCCCATGGCGGCGAGTCAGGAATTATACGAAAAATACCGCCAATTGGCCGACGCCGAAAGTGCCGAAGGCAAGGTGTATTTCTGTGGGCGTTTAGCCGAATACAAATATTTTAATACCGACGAAGTGATTGAAAACGCGCTTCGTTTGTTTGACCGCATTAAAACACAACATGGCCATTAAGAACTTATGGATCATCATGCCGGTGTACAACGAAGAAGAGGCCATCGAATTTGTTGTGAACGAGTGGACCACCGCCCTCGATGCCTTGCCATTGACCTACACCTTGTGCATTTTAAACGATGGCAGTAAAGACAGTACGCTACAAAAATTACAACAACTGGCTACCCAACATCCGCGTATCCATATTATCGACAAGCCCAATTCGGGGCACGGACAAACCTGCATTTATGGGTATCAGTATGCCTTGAATCAAGGGGCTGATTGGATATTCCAAATAGACAGCGACGGCCAATGCGATCCGAAATTTTTTCCGGCCTTCATACCCGCTACCGAACACCACGCTTGTATTTATGGCGTACGCACCCGCCGCGACGATGGCCTGCAACGCACCATTGTATCGCATTTTGTCACCGTGTTTACCTTGGTGGCCACCGGGCAATGGCTTCGCGATCCGAATGTACCGTATCGATTAATTCGGGCCGATGTAATGAAAACCTTGGTGAATAAAATTCCGGCCGATTTTCATTTAGCCAATATTTACGTTACGGTGCTTTCCAACAAAGCCTCAAAAATCAAATGGCTTCCCATTCATTTCCGCGACCGTATGGGCGGCTCAGCCAGCGTAAAAACCTTCTCCTTCGTAAAGCACGGGTTCAAATTGTTCAAGCAATTACGCGCGGCTCAACGAGGCGTGGTTTAATTAGTAGAAGCCAAGCAGAGGAACAATAATAAGCACCCGTCTTGCTGTCCGCTGCAAGTGTGGGCGTGTGTTGCGCCTCGCTTCGCTCGGCGCTCACCCGCCCACAGCTTTCCGCTACCATCAAGGCTTCCGCCTGAGGCGGATTCAGGGTTCGGCTCATTGTTCAACGGTCGCACGGGTTGTAATTGTCCCACAAACACACACTACCTTGTGGGACCTTTAGGACATTTTGGGACCGATATTGAATTTTACAATGAGCATGATGTTACTCCACAATCACCGTTGGTCCCCGCAGCGTCTCCCGCCTCGGGGAGGCTGCGGATTTACCTATCGGTCGTTGTCCTGAGGCTGACAGAGAATATTTTATTTGTCATGAGAATTGAAAAAAAGGCATTTGCTCTCCAATACCTAACCGAGAGCCATTATATTCTCGGTCAGCCTCATAACACAAACAAGGGCAATACTTAAAAAATGTACCATTTTTAGTATACTTGAAGGTATTTTTATTCTACTGTTTTACACTTGTATTGGTTTTAGAAACAAACGATACGAAACGCTTCAAGGCATTGATTCTTTTTTCAACGAGTTCAAACGACAGCGCCGCAAGCGCAATAGATCCTAAACAGACTAAGCTCGTGAATAAGTAAGGATTTTCTTTGTATGTGGTGTGTTCTGCTAACCAATCAATGACGGGAGTATGCAGCAGGTAAAGTCCGAATGAGATTTTACCTAAGTATTCAAAGGGACGATTCTTGCTAAGCCATAAATAAAATCCTTTCCGTGGTTTTGAACTTAATACAATATGCAAAAAGAAGATCACTAAAGGAGTTATGAATGCATATTTTTTAATCGTGACATGATAAAAGGAGCTGAAGTTATTGTATTCGACCGTGAACATGAACACTATGAACCATAATCCTGAAGTCCATAAAACCCAAGTTGGTATATCAAAATTTAATTTTCCATTACCATAATAATAACCCATCAAGGCGCCTATAATTAATACATCTACACGACTCAACGGATGAGCATATAAGAGCATCCAATTGGTTTGTACATACAATATCGCCCAACAACGGAATAAAATACTCAGAACTAAAATTCCCCATAAACCATAAGGCAAGTATTTTTTCGGACTAATCCAAATCAGTAAAGGCGCAATCCAATAAAATTGCTCTTCAATACAAATAGACCATAAGGGATTCAATAACCCCAAAGGCCAATTGTCGATTTGGATCATCCAAAAGTTAGCTGTAAAGGTGAAGTAGTATAAATAAGGTATGTCAGGATGCGTATCCTTATAAAACCAATACGCCAAAAACAAGATCAAAAAATAAAGCGGGAAAATGCGTAAGGCACGACGAGCATAAAAATTACGTATCGACTGAAAGGCATCCATCCATCCATCCATCCATCCATCCATCCATCCATCCATCCATCCATCTTTCTTTCTTTCTTTTCCTCAATCAACAAATAAGTTATCAAAAATCCGCTGATTAGAAAAAACAAATCGACTCCAATTGGTAAATTATGAAATCCTCTGCTTAACCATAAGGGCATACTATTTTGATAGCTCAAAGTACTATGATAAATCATAATGGCAAACGCCGCAATAAAACGTAAGGCATTCATTCCCGTAAAATGGACTATACTTGAGTGCGTCATAAACGATTATAATTAAGGCTTAATTTACCTATCGGTCGGTGTCCTCAACGACCGAGTTTGTAAGGGTTTCATTTCGGTTACTGTACGTAAATTATGTAGCATGATTAGTGTAATAAATAAATATGAAGGATAAATATACGTTGTTTTAAAATCAAAAAGAGAATAAAATTTACAGCATTTCTGCGTCATCTGCGGGAGTTTCAGGGGTGAAAAAACATCGTGTTGTTGGTGAATCACCAAAAAGGTTCTTTGCAAAATAGATTGTCTAGCAAATGTTATCTTTTTGGCGATAACACCAACAAGGGCTATACAGCATCATAAGTGCAACGCCAATTTTTGCGTCAACGATGTGCCGCTCCTATGGAGCTCCCCCATCAAAAAACAATAATGCCTATGCTAACGATGTGTCGCTCCTATGGAGCTTTACAATACAAATCAAAAATGCCTATGCTAACGATGTAGCGCTCCTATGGAGCTTTGTTCCCTTCGTATTTAATTCTGCGTCATGTCATTCGCCGTGTTCGTTTATTCCTTCATGATTTTTTGGCGAGGACGTTGCGGAATAAATTATTGTTCCTGTTCTGCGAAGCGTATTCGCTTCGTAGGGTTATGTTGTTGCTTTCAGCAACAGTAGCCGCTCTCGCTCCGTTTCCCGCTCTCTACTCTACTATCACCTTCCTCGTTTCCCCATCACACTGCACATAATACACGCCGGGGTGTACACCGCGGATATCCATCTCGTTGCTTTGGGTAGTGCGGATTAATTGCCCCAGGGTATTGTACAAATATTTGCGGTGGCCGGTTTTGTTTTTAAAGTAAAACAAGCTGTGGCTTGGGTTAGGGTAAACCAAC
>JBIKQE010000117.1:0-7020 GCA_044349815.1 Chitinophagaceae bacterium
AATGCTTCTTTGGGGCTTCGTTCCGCTTCGGCTACGCCTCCGCTACACTCAGCTCCAAAGAAATCACCAAAACGTAAATCATGAAAAATGTCTACTTTTGAGATGTACTATAAATGGGGAGCCTACAAGATTACGGGATTGCAAGATGAAATGATTGCAGGATTGTAAGATTACGGGATTGCAGGATTGTAAGATTACGGGATTGCAAGATGAAATGATTGCAGGATTATAAGATTACAGGATTGCAAGATGAAATGATTGCAGGATTATAAGATTACAGGATTGCAGGATTATAAGATTGCAGGATTATAAGATTGCAGGATTATAAGATTACAGGATTGTAAGATTACAGGATTACAAGATTGCAGGATTATAAGATTACAGGATTGCAAGATTAAATGATTGCAGGATTATAAGATTATACGATTGCAGGATTATACGATTGCTTATACCCGTTAATTCTTCGGGCGGTCACAAGGGCGTGCTCAACGATTGCGAATCGCGAATAGGCTTTATTGTGCAGCGATAATGATTGGGTTGCGTGAGGGATTGCAGCGGAAAGCCTCGTCTGCCTTAGCGGCGAGCTTGGAGCGTAAAGCCCGACCCGAGGGGAATAGAGGAGGCAGAAACCGTGTGGGGGAGCGGAGTACCTCCGAGGGGCACGCCCAAAAATTATGCATTCATTTTTTCGAGGGCGAGCACTTCCTCCAACAAACGGTCGGCGGGTTGTAGCGATAAGGGAGTGAGTTGTGCGAGGCCGTCGTACAATGCGTGAAGTTCGGTTTGGAGGGCCGGATTCTCTTTCAGGGCCTTTTCGAGATCGGGGCGTAAGGGTTCTGCCAACTCATCGAATAAATACAATAAAAGATGTTCAGGTGTAAATTTGGGCATGGGCGATTGGTTTCTTTTAAAACGCCACTTCTTGCATTGTAGATATAAGCAAGTCTAATATTTACACTTTGTTAACAAACGAATTATTTTCTAGCCGGTAGTTTAAAAACCGTGGCCGGTATATTGGTTTGAGGGTTCACGGTAAGGAGCCGCAAACGGCTGTCGCCCATTTCGATGACGGCCGGCCAACGGCAATTGTTTAGCAAAACGCGGTATTCGGAGATGGTTTTATCGTCGTTGATGGACGGGTCGTTGATAATACGTCGGTCAATTAAAAAGGTTTCGGGATGTAAGAAGATGTATTCTTGCTTGCCGTTTGGGTAGTAGACCAATATTTTGTGGTAGAAGGTTTCGTTGAAATACTCGGTACTGAGGTAATCGAGTCGGATGCTGCGTTTAACATGATCAATTAGGGGGTCAGACCAATCGTACGTTTCAAGGAGTTGATTGATTTCGTAGCTTGATAAACGGCGTGGTAAGGAATCGTTTTGATCGGGTTGTCGCGTCCAACCGCCTTGCTCGTTGATGAGTTCGAAGAAGCTTTGTTGGGGTTGAATGGCTTGCCCTCGGTAAAAGTATTTTTTATTTACACGGAGTTGGTTGCCGTTACCGCGGTACACTTCCAACTCGGTTTTATCGGCGGCGGATTCGTAAACATAGGTAGCTTTATAGGGCGCTATTTTTGTGCAGGCTTGATCGCCGCCCATCGCTTGGCGGTGTTTTTTAATTAGGGTATCGAGAATTTGCGCTTGGATAGTAAAACTGCCGAGGGTGATACAGAGTGTGATAATGGATTTCCAATACATAAAAAACGATTAATGGGTTTTAGTCATTGTTTCGGGCATGTATAAAATAAAGTCGCCCAAGTTTTTATCTTCATCATCGAAGGTATTCGGGTCGCTGGCTTCTTGCGCTGCAATGGTTACAATGCGCAGGTTAGGATTTTGTTGCAATAAATACCAAACAATACTTTCGCGGTTGTTGCTGTGGTAGCTTCCGTTGTAATGCAAAAACAAATTGCCGCGGCGGTAGTTTTTCAAAATAAAATGCGCCATGGTGGCATCTTTGATGGCTTGCGAACGCGGTAGGTTTTCGCCACCGTGCATGCCTGCCGCTTGCGAAATATTTTTATAACAAGGCAATTCTGGGTTGTATGCATAAGGGAGAGGACACATCCATTGTTTGGCGTCGTTGCTTAAGCTGTCGAGCACTTTTACACTGCGGTTAAACACCATACTGGCATAACGGCGAGGGATGTTGGTAGCTACAAACGGCACCTTATTCTTTTTGGCAAAATCGAGCAAGGGCTTATAATCGGTGGTATAATTGGGCCACAATTTGCATTCGTCTTTAAAGTTTTTTTCCGACAAGCGACCTTGCAAATATTCATTTACTACCAGTTGATCGTCGGCTTCGAACATTTCGGCGCCGAGCACGAGTTCGTTGCCTACGGCAGCGTGCAAATCGCGCGTGAGTTCGAATTGTAACCAATGGGCGATAGGATTGTTGTGTAATTCGCCAAACAATACGATATCGGCTTCGGAGGCCGCTTTGAGTAATTGTTCGTAACTGCTGTTTTTACCTTGAGCGGTATAAAAGCGATACGCCGTTTTATCGGATTTAAAACTCATTACAGCGCATGCTATTAAAAAGAGTGCTATTTTTTTCATGCTCATTTTTTTCAAATGTACATAAGTTGCGCTTACCATGTTATGCTAGAGTGCTACCCGTCCCCGAAACCCTCGGGCTGCATAATACGAGCCTGCTCCGTTATGAAACACAAAAACATGCGCGTAGCGGAACTCGGCAAACAAGGCACCTCCCAATGCGCGAATATCCGCGGGTGTATCGATCCACGATGAAGTTTTAGTATCTACCGCACCAAACGATTGTAAGAAACGGTATTGTGCTTCGTTGAGCAACGAACAACCAATGGCTTCGGCACTTTCAAGGGCATTGCCAGCCGGTGGAAATTTAGCGCGTGCATCGAGGGCTTGGCGGTCGTAACACAAACTGCGGCGACCGGCGGGCGATTCGGCCGAGCAATCGTAAAAGGCCATGCCATGTTCGGAATTTTCTTTGCGGTACAATACATCGGGTTCGCCACCGCTTGCTTCCATTTGTTCCAATACACTTATGAGCGCTTGCGATTGATGCAAGCGCGATTCAATTTCGTTCCAAGAAATACCTACATGCCGATGTCGATTTTTTTCAAACCGTGCTTGTAACGTTGTTAATAAAGTTTGCGACATATAAAAAATTATAAACGAGTCCCAATGCGTTTTACCGCTTGTTCTTTCCACGTACTAAAATCGCCGGCCAAAATATGCGCACGAGCCTCTTTCACCAAGTGCAAATAGAAGGCCAGGTTCTGTATACTAGCCACTTGTAAGCCAAGCAATTCGCCCGATACAAATAAATGCCGCACATAAGCTTTAGTATAAGGCACCCCATTAAACGCATCTAAGCCGGGATCGAGCAAACTAAAATCGTTTTCCCATTTCTTATTTTTGATATTGATGATGCCTTCGGTGGTGAATAACATACCGTTTCGACCATTCCTTGTTGGCATCACACAATCGAACATATCGATACCCAAGGCAATGTTTTCTAAAATATTTACCGGGGTACCAACACCCATTAAATAACGCGGTTTGTTTTCGGGTAAAATAGAACAAACCCATTCGCTCATGGCATACATTTCTTCGGCGGGTTCGCCTACGCTGAGTCCACCAATGGCATTGCCCGGCAAATCCATCGAGGCAATGTATTCGGCACTTTGTTGACGTAAATCTTTGTAGGTACTACCTTGTACAATACCAAACAAATGTTGGCGATACCCATATAAATCGGGCGTTTCCTGCCAACGTGTTTTACATCGGCTCAACCAACGGTGGGTTAAGTGCATCGATTGTTTCGCATAGGCATATTCGCACGGGTAGGGGGTACATTCATCGAAGGCCATAATAATATCGGCCCCAATTTTGCGTTGAATGTCCATCACATTTTCGGGGGTAAACAAATGTTTCGAGCCATCGATGTGCGAACGAAATTCAACACCTTCTTCTTTTATTTTTCGAATGCCACTCAAACTAAATACCTGAAAGCCCCCACTGTCGGTGAGTATGGGCCTATCCCAATGCGAAAACTGATGCAAGCCACCGGCCTGAAATAAAATATCGGTGCCCGGACGTAAATACAAATGATAGGTATTGCCTAAAATAATTTGTGCTTGCACTTGTTCTTTCAAGGCTTGCGAACCAACGCCTTTCACCGTACCCACGGTACCCACGGGCATAAAAATGGGCGTTTCAATCAATCCATGATCGGTTTCAAGCACACCCGCCCGTGCTTTGCTATGTTTATCTGTTACCTTGAGTTCAAATCGCATCCTTTTTCCTATTTTTGAACGCTATGCCGTATATACCCGTCAGTCGCGTACTGTTGATTTGTTTTTCGTCTGTTACGTTGATGTTGCTTTTTTATTACGTTTATTTCTTTCTGCGTTTAGCCTTACGGCGAAATCGCGCGGAAGCCAAGCCCGATGAAGCACAACGACGCCCCATCAGCCTCGTAATTTGTGCGTTCAACGAGGAAGCAAATCTAACTAAAAATCTACCATTGTGGCTCAAGCAAGACTACCTACGCAACGGCAAACCTTGTTTTGAAGTGTTGGTCATCAACCATAACTCGGAAGACGATACCTTTTATTTACTCAATCGGATGTGCGAAAAATATGCCCACCTCCGCGTGGTGCATTTAACGCAAGAGGCCAAACTCATACCCGGAAAAAAATTCCCCTTATCGATGGGAATTAAATCGGCTTATTACGAACATGTATTGCTTACCGATGCCGATTGCACGCCCGATTCCGATCAATGGCTCGCGCGTATCACCAGCGGCTTCAGCGATACCAAGCAGGTGGTGTTGGGCTACAGTCCATACGAACGCCACCCCGGTTGGTTGAATCGCCGCATTCGCTTCGAAACCGTGCATACCGCCATGCAATATTTATCGTATGCCTTGGCCGGCACACCCTATATGGGCGTTGGACGAAATTTGGCGTATACCCGTACCCTGTTTTTCAACAACAAAGGTTTTTCTTCGCACAACCACATTGCATCGGGCGACGACGATTTGTTTATCAATCAAGTGGCCACCTCAAAAAATACGGCTATCCGCATTCATCCTGAAACCTTCACACGTTCGGAACCTAAAAAAACAAGCGAGCATTGGTTTTATCAAAAAGCCCGTCACCTCAGCACCGGCAAATATTATCGGTTCAAACATCGTTTGTTGTTAGGCGGATATGCTTTTTCGCACTTTTTCTTTTGGGCATTTTTTGTGGCTTTGCTTTTTTTTCCGGCGTGGTATCCCATTACCGGGGCTATATGGGCCGGGCGCGCCATCATTCATTTTATATTGTTTCGGGCTTGTTTTCGCAAACTCGATGGTACCGATTTAGTTCCTTGGATTCCCATTTTCGACCTGTATTTTATTTATTACAACATCAGCCACCTTGGCACCATCTTTTTTAAAACGCCCAAACATTGGAAATAGTAACAAAATATTTTGCCGATTATAGCAATAAACAACTTCAGCAATTTCAGCAATTGTTGCCGCTGTACAGCGAGTGGAATCAACGCATCAATGTGGTTTCGCGTAAAGACATTCACGAAATTTATTTGCACCATGTGTTGCACAGCTTGTCTATTGCCGCCGTAACCGAATTTTCGCCCGGCCAAAATATCATCGACATTGGCACGGGAGGTGGTTTCCCGGGTATTCCGTTGGCCATTCATTTTCCCGAAACGCAGTTTTTATTGGTCGACAGCATCCGTAAGAAACTCGATGTAGTGAATGCCGTGGCCGAGGCCCTCGAACTAAAGAATGTAAAAACCCATTGGGGGCGAGCCGAAGATGTGAAACCCAAAAATCAATTTGATTTTGCGGTGAGTAGAGCAGTAGCTCCCCTCGGCGATTTATGGCGTTGGGCGCGCCCGCACATAAAAGTGGGTAAGAACAGCGATTTAGCCAACGGACTCATCTGTTTAAAAGGGGGCGATTTACACCAAGAAATCTCCGAAAGCGGCACGCGTCCGGGCATTTGGGAAATTAAAAAGCTCTTCAACGAACCATATTTCGAATCGAAATTTCTCGTTTACGTTCGGAAGTAAGTTTGTTTTTTGGGCGTGCCGGCGGGTTATTGCACAACCCGATGATTTCGTTCTTGAAGTCCGCCGTCAGGCTGCTTTGGGGTGTCCGTACCTCCCCGCTAGGGCGGGTAGGCACCGGCTCCTTCGTCGCCGCCCGCCGCATCCTTCACGCAGTCCGAATCGTGTATGGTGCACAACGAAGCGAATGCGCTTCGTGTTCTGTTTTTAGTTTCTTCTATTATTGTTTCTTCTATTGTTGTTTCACCCGCCAGAGGCGGGCTTACAAATGAGCGGTGTTATGCGATGCGGTTTCTATTGTTGTTTCACCCGCCAGAGGCGGGCTGGGGGGCTATCCGTGAATTTGATTCGTATTCTATTGTTGTTTCATCCGCTTCGCGGACTGAGGTTCTACTCCATTTTTTATTTCGTGTTTTATTATTGTTTCACCCGCCGGAGGCGGGCTTACAAATGAGCGGCGTTATGCGATGCGGTTTCTATTGTTGTTTCACCCGCCGGAGGCGGGCTGGGGGGCTATCCGTGAATTTGATTCGTATTCTATTGTTGTTTCATCCGCTTCGCGGACTGAGGTTCTACTCCATTTTTTATTTCGTGTTTTATTATTGTTTCACCCGCCGGAGGCGGGCTTACAAATGAGCGGTGTTATGCGATGCGGTTTCTATTGTTGTTTCACCCGCCAGAGGCGGGCTTCGGTTCGTTTCCAATTTGTTGTTCGTGATCTACTGTTGTTTCATCCGCCCGTGGCGGACTAGTACAAACAAAACATCATTAGCCCCAGCGGGGCGACACATCGTTAGCAATGTACATCGATTTAGCATTCCTGAGATAGCTCCGTAGGAGCGGCATAGCGTTAGGATTGGGTGGTTGTTGTTTGTTGTTCGATAGCTCCGTAGGAGCGACACATCGTTAGCAAAGCACAACGATTTAGCATTCATGGGTTAGCTCCGTAGGAGCG
>JBIKQE010000118.1:0-6954 GCA_044349815.1 Chitinophagaceae bacterium
CCAAACGAATAATCTTCATCCATATTCTGCCCTGTTATCTGAAACACACCCATCGTGGCTTTGTTCAAACGCCCAATCGAATTGCCCCCATGCTCAGCTATGGTTTCAGCCCGCTTACGTCCGTCGCTCGAGGCCTTGGCCAATAAACCAATCTTTAAGTCGCCCAACTTGCTATAATAATACGCCGGCTCTTCCGAACTCAATTCGATGCCTTGTTGTATCAACTCCGTAATCTCGCGCGAAATCCGATCCACTTTCGCCAAGTCCTTCGATTCTATCGTTATTTTTTGCGTCAACTTATACCCTTTAAACTCACTCCCTTTTTCATTCCCATTCTCATCGAAGCGCGTTTCAAAAATCTTCTCTGTACTAATCGAACTGGTATTGATTTCCGTAGTCGATAAGCCTTGGTCGCCCAAGTATTTCTTTACCGTCGCCTCGTCGGCCTTCAAGGCATTAAACGCATCTTGCAGTTGCGAGGAACTGCGCGAATACGAACCCTGCCATACAATCAGGTCCGATACAAAATTGGTATCCGACGAACCGGTAACAACAATCGTTTCAGCTTTACGTAATTTTAAATTATAAGCTCGTCCAAGTAAAATAACCGACAATACAAGTCCAATACATACAATTACCCAAGGTGCTATTTGTTTCATATTTATATATTTTCGGTAAAAATAGACGCAAAAAAATGCCCCCAAACAATTGGGGGCATTTTAAGGAAGTTTTGTGACGATTAGTGTTTAACCACTTTTTCGGTATACAAGCCCTTGTCGGTTTGAACCTTCAAGAGATAAGTACCAGCCGATAACCCGCCAATATTGATTTGACGAGTTAATGTGCTGATGTTTTTGCGAGTATCCATCATTACTACTTTACCGGTCATGTCGGTTAATTCGAACGACACTACCGAAGAAGCTTCAGTCAAGGTCATGTTCAAGTTAAGAACGTCGGTAGCCGGGTTAGGATATACACTGATGTTGCCATTCTGACCATCAAAGTTGTTGATAGCTAAAGGCAATTCGCTTTGTCCGCAAGGAGCATTCGTATCGGCACCAACAATAAAGATACTATCGATGTTTACGCTTTGGCAAATCATTAAGTTTTGGAAAGCCGGATCGTATAAATCAGAATTCTGAAGAATTGTACCTGGCTCAATATCACCTTGAACTAAAATGGCCAATTTGTTGCCACTAACGCGTTCTGGTGTAGATGGATACATTTCTTCGAAATGCGCAGTACGAGAAACATTCACTGGGTACGTCCATGTATTGGCATTATCGTTGGTACCAATTACAAAAACATCACGGTAGTTCTGACCTTCTAAGCTAGAAGCACCTAACCAATAAGGGTGATTGAAATCATCTACGGTAGTATCGTTATCAACTACCGCCGTGTAAGCAATCAATACTTTGTTTGGTGTGCCGGCAACAGCGGTAATCGATGGAGCCGTCATTGTACCAATGGTATTGTAGATAGCATCCGGATCGGTAGCAGCAGCACCAACATAATTCTGGCCTAAACCAAAAGCACCATCTTTATCGCAATCGCGGTAGGTATTGAAAATGTTGTCGATAGTTTGAACACTATCCATAACATTGTTGTAATAACCTAAATACGTAGTGTAGAAGAAGTTGTACCCGGTATTAGCACCTGTTTTGTATACACGAACAATTGGGAACGCTACGTGAATCGTACCGGCAGCATCAATGGTCAACGAATGCGAACCATCATTGCTCCAAAGGGTATCAACTACAGCATCGTTATTGTAATCGGTAATTGATGTAGAGGCAAAATCGTAGTTGTTGATAGGCCAATCCCAAGCAATTTTCTTGTTCCACGTATTACCATTGTCGTTAGAGTATACAATGGTTAAATCGGTTCCAATATCACCAAAGGCAATGGCAACATTGCTACCGTTAGCCGAAATAGCATACGAGTTTCCACCGCCACGATAATGACCTACAGAATCAACTAATGGCATTGGAATCATGTTGTCGATCCATGTTTGACCATTGTCGTTAGAACGAGCAAAGAAATAACCACTGCGAATACCATTCGATTTGATATTCGAATCGCCCGTGCTAGCAATGATATACAACCAGTTGCCAGAACGCGCTGCATGCGGCCAAATGGCTTGCGAAACGCTGCTTAAGTTTGTGAACGCGGCACTTGTCCAGTTACCACCCATTTTCACACTGGCTACTTGCTGATATCCGGTTGCATCGTGGGCAATATACATTTCGTTACCACCGGCACCGTCTCCGGCAAATCCACCAAACCCAGTACGTACCGATTCCAAACGAGTTGTTGGTGCGGCTGACCATGCTGTTCCGTTATAATGGGCATATCCTGTTCCACGATCGGCAAACGCTGATGTAGATGTTACGTTTTGTTCCAACGACATCGTCCAACCGCAACTGATCGTGTTTCCGTTTTGTAAAACACGGCGTGGTGTTGAACCATTGGTTTGTAAATCGTAGGTGCTGTTACCTACTACTTCTTTTTGTCCGAATGTGCCCGGGAAAGCTCCAAGGGCTTTGCGAACTTTTTTTGCTTGAGCTCCGGCTACAGCGGTGCCGGCTTTGTCTTGCGCAACACGGTCTTGTGCAAAACCGGTGCTACGGGTTGGGGTAACTTTTTGCTGTGCAATGGCAGAAACCGAAAGCGCAGCCCCCATGAAAAGGAATAAAACTTTTTTCATTTCGTTTATGATTTAATGTTACAAATATAAGGGTTTAATCAAAGTGCCTAACAATTTTTTTACAGCCTAAATCAAGCTGTATTTGTACTACTTTTGCTTCATGAGTTGCGGAACAACAACGGCAAATGCCCCATTACCTCGCGAAAAGAAACCCGCTTGGTTGAAAGTAAAGCTTCCTATTGGAGAAAATTACCGCCACGTGCGCCAATTGGTAGATACCCACAAGTTGCATACCATATGCGAAAGTGGTAATTGTCCGAACATGGGCGAATGCTGGGGCGCCGGTACGGCCACCTTTATGATTTTGGGTAATACCTGTACCCGCTCGTGCGGTTTTTGTGCCGTAGCCACGGGGCGCCCCGATCCCCTCGATTGGGATGAGCCCCAACGCGTAGCCGAAGCCATTCATTTAATGAAGGTGAAACACGCTGTGCTAACCTCCGTCGATCGCGATGAATTGAAAGATGGTGGTTCCATTATTTGGGCTAATACAGTAAAAGCGGTTCGCGCTTTAAACCCCGAAACTACCCTCGAAACCCTCATACCCGATTTTAAAGGCGAAAAAGAAAACATCGCCCGTATTGTTGAGGTAGCCCCCGAGGTGGTTTCGCACAATATTGAAACGACCGAGCGCTTAACCCGTCGGGTTCGGATTCAAGCCAAGTATCACCGCAGTATGGATGTTATTCGCACCTTGAAAGATGGCGGAATGCGCACCAAAAGCGGTATTATGTTGGGCTTGGGCGAAACCCGCGACGAGGTGATTCAAACCCTGCGCGATTTATACGACAATGGTTGCGATGTAGTAACCATTGGTCAATACCTCCAACCAACCCCTAAACACTTGCCTGTAGAGCGGTTCGTGCATCCCGATGAATTTGCCGAATACCAAGAAATTGGGTACAGTCTTGGGCTCGATCATGTGGAAAGCGGTCCTTTGGTGCGTTCATCGTACCATTCCGAAAAACACTTGTTCAGTGGTCGTGCCCACTAATGGGCAGGTACTATCAGGTGCTCTAATTCCGATAATATCATGGCGGTTGCACCCCACACCAGGAGGTCTTCGTCTAAAGCATACACAGGTGTATGGATAGGGGGCCTGTCCGGAAATGATGAAATTACTGTTCGTTCCGTTTTGATAGCAGGGTTAAACAACAATTCCAACGGAGTTTGAATTATTTCTTGTACTTCTTTTTCGGCGGCTTTGTAATGCTGCAAATTAGGTACATAGCCCACTATCGGGGTAACCCAAAAATTGCTGGGATGAATGTATAATCCACTTAACTGGCCCAATACATCAATATCGCGAGCCCGAACACCGGTTTCTTCTTCGCATTCACGCAAGGCCGTATCGGTAATGATGCGGTCGCGCGCTTCAACAGCGCCTCCCGGGAAACTGATTTGGCCACCATGGGCTTTCCCATCATCGGTTCGCCGAATTAACAAGGTGTTCCATTTGCGGTCAATATCGAAAAGTAGAATCATGACTGCCCCCAAACGAGCACCGGCCGGTGGTTCTGTGAGTAATGTACGGCCGGTAGGTACCATCTTGCTGTGAGCGGCTAAGCCGGGCAAGGGCAAGGTTAGTTGGTGGCGCAAAGTTTCAATCATGAGAAATTAATTAGCTTTTTTACGTTCGAGTAAAAGGATGTTTTCAATGTGATGGGTATGCGGAAATAAGTCGACAGGTTGCGAAACCAACACATCGTATTCCGTACTCAATATTTTTACATCGCGCGCTTGTGTAGCCGGGTTGCAACTGATGTACACGATGCGCGGTGCGGCTATCTGCAGTAGTTTTTGTAAGAGTTTATCGTGACAGCCGGCCCGTGGTGGATCTATAATCACTACATCGGCTTGGCCATGTTCCTGAAAAAAGGCGTCGTTGCATACATCAATCACGTCGCCGGCAAAGAAATGCGCTCGGTCTATGCCATTGATGGCCGCATTGATACGGGCATCGGCCACGGCATCGGCCACGGTTTCAACACCAATTATTTTGCCCGCTTTGGGCGAAAGAAAAATGCCTATGCTGCCGGTACCACAATACAAATCGTACACGGTTTCGTGGCCTTGCAATTGAGCTAAATCGCGCGCCATGCGGTATAATACCTCGGCTTGACGCGTATTGGTTTGGAAAAACGATTTCGGACTAATCCGAAAGGTGAATTGTTTCAGTTTTTCTTCAATATAAGGTGTGCCGTGAAACAACTGGATGTCTTGGTCGTATAAACTATCGTTGAATTTGGTATTGATGGTGTAATGCAAGGAGGTAATTGAAGGAAACGTTTCCTTCAAAGCGTTCATCACGAAGTGAATGGCGTCCGGTTGATCCTCCGCAAAAACCATATTCACCAATACTTGCTCGGTTGTAGCCACCCGAATCATTAGGTTGCGTAAAAACCCGGTATGCTCGCGCTGGTCGTAAAACGTATATCCTTTTTCTAAAGCCAAATCGCGCAAAAAATTACGAATGGCATTGGTGGGCTCGGGTTGCAAATGGCATGTTTCAATAGGAATCACTTTGTCGAAAAGCCCCGGCGCATGAAAGCCTAAACTAGGGTGGTTGGGTGTAATTTCGGGATTATTGAGTTCTGCACCGGTTAAAAAACGCTTGTTCGAAAACGTAAATTCTAATTTGTTGCGGTATAATTGCGTCACCTCACAGCCTGCAATGGGACGGTTTTCGAGGGCTGTTATTTGACCAATACGGCGTAATTGGTCAATTACTTGTTCTTCTTTGTACTGCAATTGTTTTGGGTAAGGTAGCATTTGCCATTTGCACCCGCCACAGGTGCCAAAATGTTGGCAAAACGGCACTACACGGTCCGTGGCCGCTTGTACCAAGCGGGTTACACGGGCTTCAGCCCAATCTTTTTTGTTTTTGTGAACAAAGATGTCTACCACGTCGCCAGGCACAGCCCCTTCAATAAAAATTACTTTATCGTTTACACGGGCTACACATTTTCCTTCGGCGGCGTAGCGCTCAACATGAACCTGCTGGAGGGCGAATTTTTTTTTGCGTGCCATAATGCTCTGTTAAAGTGCTGCAAATGTAACAACTCGCCACCGTAGCACTGCGTCTAGTTTCATTATTTTCGTTTCCCTTATTTCAATTAGTTTCGCTTTATGAAAAAAGTAATGTTTTTGCTCGCGTTCATCGCGATGAACGCCATCACCGCTGTAGCTAAAGATGGTTATTCATTCAAGGTTCGGTATACCGACGCTCGCGATTCCTTGGTTTATCTCTGTCATTATTTTGGCAAAAGTACCACGGTGTTTCGCGACGACTCCGCCAAATTAAGTGCGCGGGGCGAAGCCCAATTCAGTTCCGACAAGAAAATTGTAGGCGGTGTTTACATGTTGCTTTTTGCCGATAAATCGGCTTCGAGCGAGGTAATGTTGCTCAATGGCGACAACTTCAGCTTCGAATTAGCGAAATCGGATCCGTACAATTCAGCCAAGTTTACCGGCAAAACAGACAATATTCCTTTTTACGAATATCAACGTTTTTTAACGACGTATGGCCGCGAATATCAAAAAATTGAAAGTGGTTTGGCAGGTGCCAAAACCAAGGCCGATACGAATGCGATTTACGACAAGTTGCGTGCCAAAGGCAAAGAGTTGACCAAATACCGCAACGAAACAGCCGCAAAATATCCAAGCTCGTTCTTGAAAAAATTGTTTGATGCCGTTGATGAACCGGAAATTCCAACCGAATTGCCCACCTTGCCCGACGGAAAAAAAGATTCCAGCTACCCACGTATTTTTTACAAAACGCATTATTGGGACAAGTACGATTTTCGCGACGACCGTTTGATTTATACGCCTTTGTATGAGCGTAAACTCGACGATTACCTCACGAAGTTGGTTGTACCCGTGCCCGATTCGGTTGAAGATGAAGCCGATAAGTTGTTGGCTAAATGCAAAGGCACTGAAGAAACATTCAAGTATACATTGTGGTATTTAACCCGTTGGGCGGAAACCAGCAAAGTAATGGGCATGGATGAAGCATTTGTGTATTTAGTAGAGAATTATTACATGAAAGGCGTGGCTACTTGGATCGATTCGGCGCAATTGAAAAAATACATCGATCGTGCCCGCGATATTGCCCCGAATATGATTGGCCAACCCGCCATGGATTTACGCATGATGGATACCACCGGAAAAAATGTAGTTCCGCTGAGTTCGGTGAAAGCCAATTATACCATTCTCATTTTTTGGTCGCCCGATTGCGGCCATTGCAA
>JBIKQE010000119.1:0-6951 GCA_044349815.1 Chitinophagaceae bacterium
AAGCTGCCTTTTTTGGCGCATTAGCTAAAACAGTTCCCGATTTCGATTTATTTATTTCGGGCTTAACCGATACCCGAAAATATATTTTATACCACCGAAGTTACACGCATTCTTTTTTTGTTGAAGCCGTATTGGTGTTTCCCTTAGCTTGGCTCTGTCACCGATTCTTTAAAGAAAAAACCACCTTGCGCCAGTGGCTTTTTTTGTGGGCCGCTTGCTTAATTGGGCATTCGGTGGTGGATATGTTTACAAACTATGGCACACGTTTATTTCTTCCGTTTTCAACCAACCTGATTTCGCTAAATAACATAGCCATAGCCGATTTGTTTTTAACCATCCCCATAACCGTGTTGGTGGTTTGGGGCTTATTTAAAGCGAACGATAGCCGAGCGCGCCGACGGTTGATGGTGGCCACCTTGGTATACGCGCTTGTTTATTTCGATTGGACCTTTGTAAACAAAGCCATAGCCCATCATCATTTTAATAAGTCGTTGAAGGAGCAACAAGTGCGCATCGATCAATCGATGAGTAACCCTACCATCTTCAATAACTTTTTATGGTATAGTGTAGTGAATAGCGATAAGGTAATGTATACCGCTACCTATTCCATTTTCCAAGGAAACAAACCGATACAATGGAAGGTGTTTCCGATGAATAAAAAATTGCAAGCAGCATTTAACTCGCCCGACAAAAGCACCTTGCAATGGTTTAGTCAGGGTTTTTACTTTTGCGACCGCGAAAAAGACACCCTGTATTATTATCTCCCCAAGTTTGGGCCGCAGAACCTGGATGCCAACACAGCCGACAGCATCTATATGTTTCGATACTGTTTATACCGTGATGGTAAAACATGGCGCATGGACATGAAGAAACCTGAAGACATGCCCCTGCAACCCAAGCAGGCAATTGGCCAATTGCTTAGGCATATTACAGGGTCAGGTAATTAACTAATTTTACCTAGCAAAGCATTCCAACCACCCCCATTATGTACTTGGGTATAACCGGCTTGCTGCAATGCACTTCGTGCACTCGAACTGCGCATACCTGAAGCACAACACGTAATAATCACTTGCTCTTTATTTTTAAGCTTCGATAAATTAGAGCGAAGCTGATCGACCGGAATATTGATGGCCCCTTTAATGTGTCCACCCGCAAATTCGTTCGGGGTACGAACATCAACAATAATGGCTCCGTCTTTTACCAGTTGGCGGAAATCGGCTGATGGGCCGCCACCCATTATTTTTTTAAGAAAATTGAACATACAGCAAAGGTACACATCGCATCTTGAAGCCTTTGTAACTTACATTACACCTTGGTTTTGCCAATGATGAATATCCATCCACGAGCCAGCATTCATACAAGCAATTCCTAATGCTTTCAATCTTCGCTCGGCCATGCCGCTTCGATTCCCTGATGCACAACATAAAATAAGGGGTTCTGGCAATGTCCGTAATTCATTTATTCTAAGGTCAAGTTCATCGATTGGTAGCGAGTGGGCCTCCAAACAATGCGCCAAGGTAAATTCTTCGCTACTGCGAACATCAATAATGGTACCAGTATGGTGGTGCAAAAGTTGTTCCAACGTCATGATGCGAAATAGTTTGATTCGGCTAAAGTAATTCGCCTAGGTTAATATACTAGGATGATTTAAATCAGTTCGCGTGCAAAGGTTGATAAGCCCAAAGATTGGCGGTATATTTGATATGCTTTTTTAACCATTTCAAACAAGCATCTTATGAAAAAAAGTAGCATCCTTTTACTCAGCTTAATTAGCCTCGCCTTCAGTAGCAAGGCTCAATTGTATTCAAGTGGCAACAATGTAATTGCCGGCAACAGTGTGGGCATTGGCAATGCCACGCCCAACAGTGGCACCATGTTGCATGTTAAACGCAGTTCGGCAGGAGGTACGCTTTGGCTTGAGAATAGCAATAATTTAAGTAGCCAGAACTTTCGATTAATGAACGACAATGCCACGCATTATACATCGTTTACCAAATATGGGAGTGGTGTTACAGGTGGGTTCAGCGGCATTTCAACCTTGTATCCGTTTGCCAGTGCCTTGGCATTCGGCAACAATGGAGGTCCCATGCTGAATGCGTCGAACCAAAACATTGGATTTGCGTTGTTTAAAAACGGTACGTATAGAATGCGTATTCACATTGATGCCACTACCGAAAATGTAGGCTTAGGTGGCCCCGCACAACCACGCGCCTTGGTGCATATCAACAGCATAACAACAGGCGACACCCTTAAGATTTCGAATGCAACCACTGGGCACAATAAAACCGACGGATTAAACCTCTATAACAATGGCAACGAGGCCTTTTTAATGAACCTCGAAAACAGCAATTTGAATTTAGGCACCAACAATACAGCCATTGCCAAACTCACCCCTGCGGGCGCCCTGGTTATTGGAACAACCAACACACCGAGCGGTTATAAATTGTATGTAGAAACAGGCATTTTAACCGAGAAAGTAAAAGTAGCCATTAAAACAAGTGCCAATTGGGCCGATTATGTTTTTGCCGACAATTATGCGTTGCAACCCTTACCCCAAGTAGAAGAATACATTCGCACCCACAAACATTTACCCGGCATGCCTTCGGCCAACGAGGTGGTAGAACATGGTGTTGACTTAGCCACTATGGATGCTAAACTGCTTGAAAAAATTGAGGAATTAACGTTGCACCTGATACGTTTAGAAAAAGAACTTGAAACGTTGAAAGCAGCCAACAGAACCTCATCGGCAGACCAACAAGATTAATTTCGTTTCACCCTTAAAACCAAACAGCATGAAACGCTATTTACTGGCTGTACTTATTTTGTTTACGTTGCCTGCGCAAGCGGCCCGATCGTTGCGCGAAAAAATAAATGCCATTGCCCCTGCGCAATTTATACCCGTATCGGTTTTTACTCCCACGTATAACCCCAACCACGAACGTTATTTATTGGCTTATTGCAAAGCCTTTAGCTTGGTAAGTGCAGAACCCAAAACCTTACAATACTTGGTAACAGAACGCCCTGAAGCCATTAAATTAAACCTACCTATTGATGGTATTTGGCAGGAAGTTTATTTAGTTCGTAACGAAAAAATAGGTGATGAAACCCACTTCACAACTAAAAATGCCGATGGTGAACAAGACTACGATTACCGAGATGGTGTTTTTTACCATGGTGTTGTGGCCAACGAAACACAATCGATTATTGCCCTTAGTTTTTTCAATAACGATGTGATGGGTTTTTTTAGCACTCCCGCTGGCAATTACAATATTGGGCAAAGCAACCTATGGCAACCCATACAAAACGAATACATTGTTTTTAACGAAAAAGATGCCTTGTTCAACATCCCCTTTCAGTGTCAAACCCGAAACACGCCCTTGCTTGAGCAACAGGAGGAGAGCTCCATTGAAACATTAACATCGAAATGTGTGAAATTGTATGTGGAATGCGATAATAAAATTTATACCGATTTTAGCAGCAACCTAACCAATGCTACCAATTACGCCACCAGTTTGTTGAATAATACCCTAACCTTGTATTTAAACGATTCAATACAAGCTGCGGTAAATCAACTCACCATATGGACAAGCGCCGATCCGTATTTACCCGCCACGAATACCGGCGATTTACTCGATTCGTTTGCGTCGGCCATGAGTGGTGGTTTTAATGGCGATATAGCCCACTTGATGTCGCGACGCTCCTTGGGAGGCGGGGTTGCTTATTTAGATATACTCTGTTTAAACATCCCCTATTATCAAACAGGCATTTCCGCAAGCCTTTCTACAACGGTTACTCCCCTACCAACTTATTCGTGGAACAGTACGGTTATTACCCACGAATTAGGACACAACATGGCTTCGCCGCACACCCATGCCTGTGCGTGGAATGGCAATAATACCCGTATCGACAATTGTGCGGGGAATTACAACGTGGCATATCAGGAAGGTACTTGTTCATCGTTTCCGGCCAACCCCGTGGGTGGTGGTACCATCATGAGTTATTGTCACTTGCAAGCCGTTGGTATTAATTTAAGTTTAGGTTTTGGCCCGCAACCGGGTGCTTTAATTCGGAACACCATCAATGCCGGCACTTGTTTAGGTATATGCACCAATTGCGAATCGAACATTGTTATTACCGGTAATTACAGTACGCCCTTAACCGAATCGGCGAGTTGGATTAAAAGCAGTGGACAAACCATCATTAATTCGTCGGCAACTGTTACCCTTGATGCCGACGACACTTCGTATATTTTATTGCAACCCATCGTAGCAACCGATTATTTTTTGAGTGCTCCGTCAACCGCTACCGCATTCTTTAAAGCGGTTACCCAAGATGGCTGTAATGGCGTGGCAGGCAAACCCACTCAACGTAACAATGCTTCGGATGCCCGTGAGGCGAACAAACATTTTGAGGTTTATCCGAATCCTAGCACCAACTATTGGTTCATTTCACATGCAAGCAATAATACCGAACCTTTGGCCGCTAGCTTGTATTCGTTCGATGGCCGATTGATTTGGCAGGGTATTTGCACCTATCCTTATCGGGTGGATGCGGGGAATATTCCGAATGGTATGTACTTGTTGCAATTAAAAACAAGCAATACCCAAGAAACATTCAAGGTGACGAAACATTAACGTAGTAGTTTAATTTACAATAAGGGTCAATATCTTGACCCTTATTTTTTATCTTGCACCCAAACCGAATGTCATGCCCATTGCTATCAAAGATATCCTGTCTATTACCATGATCTTGTTTGCCGTTATCGACATTGTGGGTTCCTTACCGGTAATTATTGAAACCCGTAAACGAGTGGGTGTTATACATGCCGAGAAAGCAACCATAGCATCCTTAATCATCATGGTGATGTTTCTTTTTTTAGGCGAAAGCATCTTGGGGCTGATTGGCATTGATGTGGCGTCGTTTGCCATAGCCGGCTCCTTGGTTATTTTCTTTTTGGCCATCGAAATGATCTTGGGTATTCGCTTGTATCGCGATGAGGTTCCATCAACAGCCTCCATTGTTCCAATTGCCTTTCCGCTGATAGCCGGCACCGGCACCATGACCACCTTAATTTCGTTACAATCGCAATATTCTACCTACAGTATATTGATAGGCATTTTTTTAAACATGATAATTGTTTATGCCGTTTTACGGATGGTGGAACCCATTGAAAAACTACTAGGCACGGCAGGCATTAGTATCATTCGGAAAGTATTTGGTATTGTGTTGTTGGCCATTGCCATCAAATTGTTTCGAAGCAATGCGGGGGTGTAATACCTCAAAAACAATCAATCGCGGTTTCCTACATAACTTTCTATATAATGAGCAAACGGCGATGATTTTATAGCAACCATCAATTCATTATAATTTTCTATGCGTTCGCTATCCTTGCGTTCATCGGTTGGCAAATGCGAAGAGGTAAGTAATTGGTATGGTAATCCTGTAAAATTCGAAACCGCTTTACTATAATATTCAAAATTGTCGTTCCTACACAAATCTGCTTCATAATTAATAGACAAATAATCTAAGCCTTTCAGCACTTTATCTTGCAATCGATAAAATATTTCTACTTGTTGTAAGGAATTGAAAAAATTGGGCAGTGATATGGTTACTCGTTCGGTTGTTCGGCCTACACCCTCATGAACTAACCAAATATTTGTTTGTTTTGCAATACATCGCGACAAAGCAATTCCGATGGCATCGTTGCGGCGAATACTTACCACCTTATAGCCTCTACGCGCTAATTTATGTACAAATGAACGTGGGCCGGCTAATTGATTAACCATGAATTTGAAAGAATATACAGACTCTTTACATTGATACTCACGAAGTTTAACATAGCTGCCCGGATATTTTTTAATTATGGGCACCCCCCAATTTGGATAATGTTTGCTTAAAAATTTGGGCGAAAAAATTTCGTCGTCACCATGAATACTCGATATGCTCTTCAACAATGAATGGGCCAACGAACTACCCTGTCGCTGTTGCGAAAGCAATAAAATTTTAGTTTTTATCATTTAAAAAATTAAGAAACAAAATTATAGGGATATACTAAGCAAGCATTCGCTTGTTCATTCTTTTCGATATCAACAAACGAGGAAAGAATATCGGGGCCTTGTTTTGTAATGGCAATGGAGTGCTCGTAGTGTGCCGATACTTTACCGTCGTTCGCTACAATAGTCCAATCGTCGTCGGCCACGTAAACGTCTTTTTTACCCAAATTAATCATCGGCTCAATGGCAATCACCAAACCTTCTTGTAGTTTAATGCCCGCCCCTCGCTTGCCGTAGTTTGGCACTTCGGGCGACTCGTGGATTTTTTTGCCAACGCCGTGACCAGTGAGTTCGCGCACCACCCCATAGCCATGTTGTTTTTCGGTATACTCTTGTACCGCCCAGCCTATATCGCCAATGCGGTTTCCTACTTGGGCTTGCTCAATACCTTTATACAACGATTCTTTAGTAATGCGCATTAATTGTTGCGCGGCGTCGCTTACATTACCCAATCCAAACGTGTAGGCACTGTCGCCAACCCAGCCATTCAAAATAGTTCCGATGTCGACACTTACTATGTCGCCGTCTTCCAATTCGTAATCGTTGGGAATACCGTGCACTACTTCTTCGTTGACGCTGATACAACACGTAGCCGGAAATCCTTTATAGCCTTTGAAGGCCGGGGTGCCGCCATGATCGCGAATAAACTGTTCGGCGAGGTGGTCGATATCGATGGGACGCATGCCGGGTTTTAATTCAGCCGCCACCATGGCCAAGGTGGCCGATACTAATAAATTACTTTGACGAATACCTTCAATTTCGTCGGGAGTTTTATAATAAATCAAAACGTTTGCAATTAAAGGCGCAAAAATACGCTAATATGTTGGATGGGTTGTAGAACCAAGGCTGTTGAATTGGTTGATAGAAGGGAAAGTCGATGGGAAAATAGCCCCGGGTG
>JBIKQE010000120.1:0-6796 GCA_044349815.1 Chitinophagaceae bacterium
ATTGGAAAAACGGTAAGGGAAATACGAAAAGAAAAACAAAAAACCATCGAACAACTCGCCAATGAAATTAATGTAGACTATTCCCAAATCAGTAGGATAGAGCGCGGTAAAATCAATACCACCTTTTACCAACTGTTTCGCATTGTTCAGGCCCTGAACATCCCGTTTGACGAATTTGCTTCGCGGCTCATTAAAAAATTTAAAGAATAAAAAATAACATGAATGAAATAGAAAAAAAATAATCAATTCAAAAAAATGTGGAGATCAGCAACCACAAAAAAAACGAGGCGTAATCTGAAAAGCCAAACGAGTAAGAAACAAAAAAAATAAAACTTTATGAAAAACAAATTTATCCTTTTCGCATTTCTTTTAATTGGATTAGCCTCGAGTTTAAGTAGCTGTAAAAAAGAACCTGTTTTAACAACAGGTGGACTAACCGTCAAAGTAAAACTGGCAGGATCCACAGGATTCTTAACCGGTGTGGACGTTGGATTAGCCACTACATTAGATAATTTGGATAATTCCATTTATTTGCAAGACATTCAAACAGATGCTAGTGGCAAAGCTTCATTCGGGCAATTAAATCCGGGCAATTATTATTACGATTGCTTTACAATTATTGGCACAACCGATTATTATGGAGAAGGACAAGTTCAAATTATTGCGGGGCAAAACACCGAACTTACATTAACGCTACAGTAGTTACTATTAAAAAAAGCTATGAAGAAATCCATTTTATTATTAACGTTTGCATCAACACTATTTTTCAGTTCATGCCTAACAACTAAAACAAGCGTTGGCGATTTTCGTGAAATCAAAGGTGAGGAGTACACCTATGCCAAAGGCAAACAACTTTGGCTATTTTGGGGGCTCTTGCCATTGGGCAGAACCGATGTAAATACGCCAGGTGATGGCAATTGTGAGATTGTAACCCGTTACAACTTAAGCGATTGTTTAATTACTGGTTTAACGGCGGGCATTATATCGTCGTACACCATTAAAGTGAAAGCGAAGCATTAAAAAAGCTAACCTCATCTACTCAACGGGCTGTTTATACAGCCCGTTTTTTTACGCCATACATCGTTGTTACTACCAACCCCGCGTGAGGGATGTGGAGGGCGGCGTCCGCAGGCGCCGGTGCCCGCGTTTCGCGGGTACGGAACCCCGGAGCAAGCCCGGCCGCGCCGGAACGGGACTGTAGCGGAGGAAGGGGATAAGGTGGGCGCGGCACGCCAAGACAGTAAGCAGCAAACCGTAACAGGGAACAGTGGGGTAATAAAAAAAGGGTTGACGTGAATCAACCCTTTTTTGTTGGATAACCGTGTTTAATTTTTCTTGAATCGTTGTTGGAGTTTGGCTTTGCGGCTCAGTGCCATGGTCATCATGACCGGCACAATCAGCAAGGTGATGACGGTGGCAAACCCTAAACCGAAAATCATGGTCCATGAAAGTGGGCCCCAGAAGGCCACGCTGTCGCCACCGAAGAAGATGTGCGGATTGAGTTCGGTGAAGAGCGTGGCGAAATCCATGTTTAAGCCTACGGCCAAAGGCACGAGTCCGAGCATAGTGGCGGTGGCGGTTAACAATACCGGCGTCATACGGGTTTTACCGGCTTCGAGCATGGCCTCTCGAGGCGGCATGCCTTCCTTGAGTTTGATGTCGGCAAATTCGATGAGTAGAATTCCGTTTCGGACCACAATACCGGCCAAGGCAACAATACCGATACCGGTCATTACAATAACGAAATCCATGTTGAAAATACCGATACCTAAGAGCACCCCAATGATACTTAAAATAA
The DNA here is from genome assembly GCA_044349815.1 of Chitinophagaceae bacterium. Classification (GTDB taxonomy): domain Bacteria; phylum Bacteroidota; class Bacteroidia; order Chitinophagales; family Chitinophagaceae; genus OLB11. The sequence continues at coordinate 1,799 of JBIKQE010000120.1, forward strand.
TTTCGGAGAGGATGATGATGGTGCGGCTGAATGAATTGAACTGCATCATTAGAATCAGGAATATGAGGAGGATGGAAATGCCCATAGCTCCCCCTAAGAAGGCGCCTGTTTCTTTTTGTTCTTCTTGTTCGCCACCCATTACGATTTCTACGCCTGAGGGCGCATTGAATTCGTTGATTTCGCGTTGCAATTGGGCCACTACTTCGTTGCCATTGAACCCATTGAGAACATTCGACGACAAAGTGATGATGCGTTTTTGATCTTTCCGTTTGATACCGCCATAGGTGTTGCCGTAGCGTAAATCAACAAAGCCACTCAAAGGTACTTGGCGCACGGCGCCGCCCATACCCATATCGCGGTAAGTGATGTTGAGATTTTTAATTACATCGATGTTGTTGCGTTGCGTTTCGTTGAGGCGAAGCGTGATGGGATAATCGTCGTTGGCATCTTTGAAGCGCGAGATTTCCATACCGAACATAGCGGTGCGGAGGTCGCCCGCAATTTGGCCTGTGCTGATGCCTTCGATATTCATACGAGAGCGCGATACATCGAAAATGATTTCGGGTTTATTGGCTTGAAAATCGCTTTTCAATTCTTCCACGCCACCAATGTTTTGATCTTCCAAATAACGCTTTAACGATTTGGAGGTTGTAATTAATGAGTCGAGATTTTCGCCGGTAATTTCAATAACAATAGGTTTAGCGGTTGGCGGTCCACTGCTTTCTTTTTCAACGGTTACTTTAGCACCTGGAATCCCTTTTACATTTTCGCGAATTTTATCGAGCAAGGCTTGGGTGCTTTTTCCGTCGCGGTCGGCGAACTTCACAAAGGCTACGGTAATTTTTCCGCGGTTGGGGTAATCGCCAATTTCGCCGCTGTTACGGTCGGTGGCGCCTACTTTCACATTCGATATCACCGAGCTTACCAATGGATTGCTTTTGTTGTTTTGAATATCAATGCCAAGGGTTTGATATACTTTTTGTTCGAGTTGCATCAGCACCGTATTGGTTTTATTTTGATCGGTACCTTCGGGCATGGTGAGGTAAACGTAAGCAAAATTGGGTTCGGCACTAGGAAAGAAAACCACGTTCGGTTTACGAGCGGCCACCAAGGCGATGGATAATACCAACAACAAGACTACCGAGCCGAGGGCAATAGCGGTATGATCGAGACACCACGTAAGGGCGCGTACATAGGCATGTTGAAACTTAGGCCAGATGCGGGTTTGAAAGGCATGAATCCATTTTACTAATACAAATTTGTTGAGCATAACCAATGCCCACATAAACACCGCAAAGTTGCCAAAGCCAACACCACCGGTAATGTAACCAATTAAGGCTACCACCGCGAAACCAATGGTGGTAATGCTGGTACCGCGGGTCCATCGAATTTTATCTTTGCCATTGTATTCTTCATCTTTCATAAAATCGACCGCGAACACGGGGTTTATGATATAAGCCACCAACAAAGAAGCTACGAGGGTAATAATAAGGGTAATGGGCAAATAAAACATGAAGCTCCCCACCACGCCTTTCCAGAAAGCTAAAGGAATAAAGGGCAACAAGGTGGTAATTGTACCGGTGAGTACAGGCAAGAACACCTCGCTAGTTGCCTTTTTAACGGCCTCCTTGGCCGACAATTTTTCTTCGTGGAAAATACGGTGCGAGTTTTCGATTACTACAATGGCATCATCCACCACAATGCCGAGGGCTAGTAAGAAGGAGAACAACACAATCATGTTGAGGGTGAAGCCAATACTAGGCAATACCATAAAGGCAATGGCGCACGATAATGGCACCGACATGGCCACGAAGATGGCGTTGGTGGTACCCATAAAAAACATCAAAATAAAGGTTACCAAAACGAAACCAATGATGATGGTATTAATTAAATCGTGAAGGGTGGTGCGGGTGGTATCGGATTGATCGCCGGTAACTACAACATTGAGTTCTTTAGGCAATTCACCTTTCTGCATTTCTTCAATAATGGCGTCTATTTTATCGGACGCATCAATGAGGTTTTGTCCGCTCGATTTAATTACATTGAGCGTAATTACATTTTTACCGTTCAAGCGCGCAAAGCTTTCTTGTTCTTTATAGGCATCTTTAATTTCGGCAACATCTTTCAGGTAGATGGAAGCACCCATCGGGTTTTTCACCACCACATTGCTAATTTCTTCGGCAGTTTTGAATACTTTCTTTAAGCTAATGATGCGTTGTTCGCCATCTACTTTAACGAGACCGGGCGTGGCTTCCACGTTTTCGTAGGCCACGGCGTTTTGAATATCGCGGAAACTCAACATAGCGGCTTGCATTTTGTATACATCCACATTAATTTGAATTTCGCGGTCGAGCCCTCCTACTTTATCAACGCGTTTAATTTCTTTAAGTCCTTCAATACGGTCTTTAATACGGTCGGCATATTTTTCGAGACGATTCAAATCGTAATTACCCGAAATGTTTACAAAGCGTATTGGAAATTCCGACACATCGATATCGTTTACTTCGGGTTCGTTGGGCAAGTTTTTAGGCAAGCCGTTCGGATCGGTTTTGGCTTTATCGACAGCTTCTTTCACATCGCGTTTTGCTTTTTCAACCTTTACATCGGTATTGAATTCAGCAATAACAATGGAGAAATCTTGGAAGGAATTACTGGTTACTTTTTTAACACCGGAAATGTTCTTCAATTGTTTTTCGATGGGTTTCGACACGAGGTTTTCCATATTCTCGGGCGAGGTGCCGGGGTATACGGTTTGCACGATAATTTGAGGCAATTTCACTTCAGGGAATTGCTCTTTGGGTAAATTATTGTAACTAACCAAACCAAGCATTGTGATGATAATGGTCAACACATAAATACTCGTTCGGTTGTTAATGGGCCAATTGGATGGATTAAATTTCATAAAATACGCTATTTTGAAATAGGGCTTGAGCTCTATTATAAAAGATGGGTTTCGCTTAGTTATTTTCGATGGTGAGCAAATCGCCTTCGTTCAATTCTTCGAAACCGTTTGTTACTACTTGGTCGCCTAGGGTAAGGCCTCCTATAATTTCAACTTTACCCTCGTAGGTTTGTCCCAATTGCACCGAGGCTAAACGAGCTGTACCTTCTTTATCGGCTACATAAACAAAATCGCCTTGGTCGGTTTTTTGAATCAGTGCAACCGGCAATACAAAAGCACGGCTGTTTTGATAGCCAATTACTTTTACTTTAACCATCATATTGGGTTGATAGTGTTTGCTGTGGGGCAAGCTAATATAGGCCCCAAACGTACGCGAGGTTGGATTGATAAAACGTTCCGCATAGGTGATTTTGGTAGACAAAGTATCGCGGATATCGGGGAAAACCAATACAACCGGCGACCCTGTATGCACAACACCCGAATAATTTTCAGCAATATTCGCCATCACTTTTAATTTCGATGTGTTGATAATACGTATTACGGGCGGATTGACAGGCGAAGAAAACGATTGTCCAACAGCGGCCGACACCGCATCAACTTGTCCGTCGATAGGCGAAACCACATTGAACGTATTGCGTTGCGATTGCACAGAAGCTTTCTTCTTTACTAAACTCTCGTATTGATTTTTAGCTGAAAGCAATTGCACTTCGGTGCCAATTTCTTCGGCCCACAAGCGCTGTTGTTTTTCGTACAAGGTTTTTGCGAAAGACAATTGTTGATCGAGCTCCGCCATGCCACGGTCTACTTGCTCGGAGCGAAGCGTTGCTACAATTTGGCCTTTCCGCACCATTTGTCCCGGCTTTACTAAAATAGCCGAAATAATACCTGGGGTTTCAGGTATTGCGTTCACCACTTCATCTACATCCACCTTGCCTTGCACATCAATATAGGTGGCAAAGAACGAGGGCGTCATTGAAGTAACATACACAGGCACTTTGCGTTGTGCGCCTTTCTGAGGACCTGCTTTGGCTTCAAGGGCTTTAATTTTATCTTGAAGTGCTTTTTGTTCGTTTTTAAGTTTGGTTAATTGCGAGGCGTCTTTATCGGTTTTAGAATCGGAACCGCAGGCGGCGAAGAATATAACGCCCATGCCAAGTAATAACGAAGAAGAGAGGAATTTCATATAATAAGAATAAAAGAGTTGAAAAATTATTTAATTAAGCCGAGGGCTTTTTGGTAATCAATTTTAGCAATAGCCGCAGTGTACAAGGAATTGAAGTAATTCACTTGCGCTTCTTTGTAAGCGGTTTCGGCTTGTAATATTTCGATGTTCGAGCCCAAGCCTTCACGGTATTTCTTTTGGGCAATGTTGTATACGCTGCGCGAAAGTTCGATGTTTTTTTCTTGAACGCCCAACGACATTAAACTATTTTTAAGTTGAATACGGGCATTGGTACTTTCTAAATCAACTCCTTGTTTGAACGACAAGATGTCGTTTTCTGTTTTCAATAAATTCAATTTGGCTTGATTGATTTTAGCACGGCGCGAACCCCCATCCCAAATAGGCATCGATGCATTCAATACAAAAGCCCCTGTTGGGAAGTAAGGCAAGGTAAACAACTCTTTAAAATCTTTTACTTGCGATGCATAGCTTCCGCTAAGGGCAGCCACCACGGTTGGCAAGTAGCCTTTTTGGTAGCGTTGCAAATCGTATTGATTGAGGCGTTGGCCGGTTTGCAACAAAGCCATTTCTACCCGATTGTTATAATCAACTACTTGCTCTACATCAATGTCTTTGCTTATTTCAGCGCGACTCAAATCGCCGGTTAATTTCAGCGGTTGTTCCAAGGCCATACCCATTTGAAACTTCAACATCATATAACTCAATTCGTATAAGTTGTTGATTTTATCTTTCTCGGTTAATAAATTATTCAACTGCACTTGAAAGCGATCGGCATCAATTTTTTCAGCAAACCCTTCTTTGTATAATTTACGGGTCATGTTCTCCATCGATTCAATCAGTTTGATGTTTTCGTCGAGCAAGTCCATCCGTTTGTCGGCAATCAAACAATTGTAATAGGCTTTTGCAACAGTTA
>JBIKQE010000121.1:0-6776 GCA_044349815.1 Chitinophagaceae bacterium
TTCTTCAGCTTCCTCTGGTTTCATGCGGCCTGCCAAAATCAAGCGTAATTGTCTACGGCGCAAAGCCCCTTCGAAGCGTTTCATATCGTCGGGAGTTTCCGGAGTTATTTCAGGCACTTTACGAGGCTTTCCATTGGGGTCTAATGCCACAAAAGTCATAAAGGCTTCGTTCGCTAAATAGCGGTATTGCGCCGGAATATCTTCTCCTTGTACCTTTAAATACACTTCCATCGATGTATTGAAAGCGCGGGTTACTTTCGCTTCAACGGTAACGAGGTTACCTAATTTAACCGGACTAGCAAACGAAATATTATCGGCTGAAGCGGTAACCACGGGGCAACCACAATGACGCATACAAGCCATCGCCGCGGCTATATCCATCCAATGCATTAATTGTCCACCCATTAAATTACCGAGGGTATTGGTATCGTTCGGCAATACAAGTTGCGACATGGTGCTCATGGAATCGGATGGTTTCTTTGCTTGCATAGGAGTAAATTTTCAGCAAAACTAAAGCTTTCTATAACAATCTGGGTACATGCCCTGTTAATGAAACAACAACATGTATCTTTATTCCATGAAACAGGTATGTTTTTTCTTTTTCTTGGTATGCTGTTCTAACTTTCTGTATGGGCAAGAAGAAAAAATAAGTCTTTGGTTTGAAACGGCTTCATACACCCTCCCCGATTCTGCCTTATGGCCCTTGGTAAAAAAAATACATCAAAGTCCTTTGGAACGAGTACTTATTGAAGGGCACTGCGATAGTATTGGCTCGGTGGCCTATAACCTGCAACTATCTAAGAACAGGGCCAAGGCGGTGAAGCAATTTTTAATAAGCAATGGCATTCGCGAAGCGCAAATTAAAACATGTATAGGTTGGGGCAAAAGCAAACCATTGGCAGATAATGGGCGTGAAGAAACACGTCAACAAAATAGGCGGGTAGATATTAGTCTGTACCGATCAACAGGGGTAAAAAAAGATACCGCCACTAGCAAAGAGCAATGGCATCCTATTGAGAAAATAGACGTTGGCGGAAGCATTCGTTTGAAGAATATGTATTTTGAACCGGGCCGTCATAAAATCAGGGAGGAGTCGTACCCCGAACTGATACGATTACTTAAAACCATGATTCGATATCCTAAACTGGTGATTGAGATTCAAGGGCATGTTTGTTGTGCAGCGCCCGACGAAGATGGTTTTGATTGGGATACAGAAACAAATAACTTATCTGAGAACCGTGCGCAAGCAATAGCAGATTTTTTAATTGAGGGAGGCATTGCGCCTAAACGATTACGCACCAAAGGGTTTGGTGGTTCTAAAAAAATGTTTGAGGATGAACGGGAAGAGGAATTCCGTGCTCAAAACAGACGGGTTGAATGCCGAATTTTAAGCAAATAATTATTCGTACGTCATTACGCCTTGCTGATACTTAATGAGGTATAAGAATTTATTTTCGTAAAAGCGAATAGCTCCTTTATCGCGAACGGGCATAATTTTATAAGGGGTTATAAAAGCGTATGCATTATCGCTGAGATGTTCATTAAACGGAACACCATGCCGTTCTAACAAGCGACCAAAGAAATACAAGCTTTCAAACCCTTTGTAAACAATATCGGAGGCCGTTCCGCCCATACGTTCCCGGTAGGCTTTGGCCACATACAAGCTAGCGGGGGTATTTCGATCGATCAAATACGAACTGGTATAATAAACTAAAAGGTTGTTGAATTCATCGGGTTTGCCCAAGGCTTTTACGGCTTCGGTAGTGGGCATACAAAATACTTTCAAGCCAAACCGATCGGCCAAGGGGGCCAATTGCTTGAGCAGTTTATAGGTTACAGACGCATCTAACACACCTAATACAATGCTGGTACGATAATTGGTATCGAGCAGGGCTTGCAGCGCTTTAACATCGATGGTGCTATCGTTTTTAAGTTCCATGGCTTGGAAGCGTGCAGGCAATTTATTCAGCACATCATTTTTAAAATAACCCAAGGCATTTACTTCCGTCGATGCCTTCCGATGAATGTATACCACATTATCTTCAGGAAAACGGCTATTGATATAACGATGCATCTTTTCGATATGGGTAGCCAAACGAGGTTGTAAAACGGTAAAATAAGGATTGAATTGTTGCCCGGCATCAGAGGGGGAAACCGCCGACACAAAATTGATCAGATTCTTTTTGGCAAAATCGGCCAGCAATTTCAAATCGCTTGCACTGGCATTCCCCAGAATCAAATCCATCTCGTTCAGCGTATCGGAAGCAATTAATGCGGCCACATTCATTGCAGAAGAACGACTATCGAACACATGTATATCCATTTGAATACCCTGTTGGCGCAAGGTATCGGCGGCTATGGTAATGCCCTGATAAAAATCTAAACCGGGCATCATGAACTTGGGCAATTGAGCCAAGTTTTTATCCCAAACAACAGAATCTAAATACATGGGCGTTAACACTGCAACCCGGTAACGATCTTTCTTCTCGGCTTTCGGGTACTTAAAAAACGCCATTTGCGATGGACGCTCTTCATTCACCACTACACCACGTTGTGCATACACCAAGGTATTGGTAATAAGTGCCAATAAAACAAGGAAAGAAAACGGTATCGACTTTTTCATTGCGTATAGTTTATTCCCATTCAATGGTTGCCGGTGGCTTCGAGCTGATATCGTAAACCACCCGATTAATACCCTTAACATTATTAATAATATCGTTCGAAATGGCTGCTAAAACACCATATGGAATATGCGCCCAATCGGCCGTCATACCATCCACACTGGTTACTGCACGTAAAGCCGCGGTGTATTCGTAGGTACGTTCATCGCCCATCACGCCTACACTTTGTACGGGCAATAATATGGTGCCTGCCTGCCAAATAACATGGTATAAATTGTTCTTGATTAAATGCTGAATATAAATAGCGTCTGCCTCTTGCAATAACGCCACTTTGTCGGCACTTACTTCGCCTAAAATACGAATACCTAAACCCGGTCCGGGGAAAGGATGGCGTTGAATGAAACTATCTTTCAGACCTAATTCGCGACCAATCCGACGCACTTCATCTTTGAACAACATCCGCAAAGGTTCTACCAATTGCATATGCATTTTTTCGGGCAAGCCCCCCACGTTGTGGTGCGACTTAATAGTAGCTGAAGGTCCGTTCACAGAAACACTTTCAATAACATCGGGGTAAATAGTTCCCTGACCTAAAAAATGAATATCGGTTAAGCGATTGGCTTCGTCTTGAAATACATCGATGAAGGTATTCCCAATTATTTTTCGTTTTTCTTCGGGGTTGCTTACACCGGCTAAACGTTCATAGAACATAGCAGAAGCATCCACGCCACGTATATTCAAACCCAACTCTTCATAGGCGTCTAATACTTCCTGATATTCATTCTTACGCAACAAACCATTGTCTACAAAAACACAATATAAATTCTTGCCGATGGCCCGATGAATCAAGGTAGCTGCCACCGTGCTATCTACGCCCCCACTTAAGGCCATAATCACTTTCTTATCGCCTACTTGCTCGCGAATTCGCGCTACAGTTTCTTGTATATAGGAGGCCGAGGTCCATTCGTTATGGCAACCACAAATAGTAGCTACAAAGTTTTGAATAATTTTTTTTCCGTTTTCTGAATGGGTAACTTCCGGATGAAACTGCAATCCCATTAACGGATGAGGGGTATTGTTTACTACAAAAGCCGCTACTGGAATGGAATCGGTGGTAGCAATCACTTCTGCATCGGGAGCTAATTGAATGATGGTATCGGCATGGCTCATCCATACCTGATTACCTTGCGCAATGCCATCCAATAAGGGGTTGCTATGTTGAATCACCGACAAATGCGCCCGTCCATATTCACGCGACGACGACTTCCCCACTTGGCCTCCGTAAACTTTCGTGGTTAGCTGGGCACCGTAGCAAATACCTAAAACAGGCACATGGGCATTGATGGCCCGAATATCCACCATGGGTGATTCAGGATCATTCACAGAAGCTGGACTACCCGAAAGGATTACCCCTTTTAAACTTTCTTCGAATACAATTTGGGTGTGATAGGGAACAATTTCACAATACACATTCAGTTCCCGAATGTTACGGGCAATTAACTGGGTATACTGCGAACCGAAATCTAAAATTAAAATCTTCTCCGTCATATATATGCTTTATGCCTGGGCAGCAGGGCCACCAAAATTCATGGGAATGGAAACAGGTTCGGAATCTTTAATAACACCATGCACTTGTTCGTATTTTTTAACATTGTCTTGAAGAGCCTTCATCAAGCGTTTAGCATGTTGAGGGGTTAAAACAATACGCGACTTCACGCGGGCTTTAGGAGCCCCCGGCATCACATTAATAAAATCCACCACAAATTCAGCATTCGAGTGGGTTATAATGGCCAAATTAGAATAAATTCCTTCGGCAATTTCTTCGCTGAGTTCAATATTCAGCTGATTGGGTTGTTGTTCGTTCGATGACATAAAGGGTAAAATCGTGAGCGCAAAGATAGTTAAACCCATTCAATGCCCCCCGAAATTGACCAATTTAGCCTCAAATCTGTTGTTTGAGGTATAGCATCCTTGTTTATATTTGCTCTTTATCCGATAAAATCAATTTTTTTGATATGAATTACAACAGAATCAATAACATCGTAGGTTGGGCCGTTGGCTTATTTGCTTGTGCCATTTACCTCATGACGATGGAAGCCACCGTGAGTTTTTGGGATTGCGGGGAGTTCACCTCAGGTGCCGCTAAGCTAGAGGTCGTCCATTCCCCAGGAGCTCCGTTATTTTTAATGTTTGGCCGGCTTTTTGTGATTCTATTCGGAATGGACCATGGCGCCATAGCCGTAAACACCTTATCGGCCCTTTCTAGCGGGTTCACTATTTTATTTTTGTTTTGGACCATCACCCACTTTGCGAAACGCATTATTGTAGGTCGTAATGAAGTAATAACACAAACCAATTTGTGGCTTATCATGGGTTCTGGCATTGTAGGTGCCTTAGCCTATACATTCTCCGATACCTTTTGGTTCTCGGCCGTTGAAGCTGAGGTGTATGCTATGTCGTCGTTCCTAACCGCCTTGGTATTTTGGTCTATTTTGAAATGGGAGGACAGCTTAACAAACAACAACGATTCGCAAGCAGACCGTTGGGTGGTTTTAATCGCCTTTTTAATGGGCTTGTCGATTGGCGTCCATTTATTAAACTTGTTAACCATTCCGGCTATTGTAATGGTGTATTATTTCAAACGTTACCCTGTTACCAATATGGGAACGTTTTGGGCATTTATGCTTGGCTGTCTGATTACTGGCGTGGTACAATATGGCGTTATTCAGTTTGTTCCCATTTTAGCCTCTAAAATGGATATCTTATTTGTAAATTCATTTGGATTACCCTTTAGTTCAGGCGTTTTCTTCACCATTATAGGTATTGCCGTGTTGTGCTTTTTCGTATTACGTTGGGCAAAATCAAAAGGCCATTATTTCGTGCACCTTGGCACCTTGTGTTTCATCTTTATTTTGGTGGGGTATTCAACCTTCTTCCAAACTATTATCCGTTCGAATGCCGATGTTCCTATCGACATGACCAATCCGGATAACCCAATTAGTTTGATTAAGTACTTGCAACGCGAACAATATGGCAAGGTTCCTTTAATAACGGGTCCCGATTTTAATTCCCAACCCATTGGCATGAAAGACGGCAAAATGCAATATTGGAAAGGACCAAATCAATACGAAGAATTGGGCGAGAAGCGCGATGAGTACGAGTATTCACCCGAGCAAATTCGTTTCTTTCCGCGTATTTGGGATGGGAATGATCCGAACCATGCGCAGTATTACATGAATTATTTGAACTTAACAGAAGGCGAACGTGCTTCAGGTGGCGATAATTTATCGTTCTTCATAAATTATCAGGTTATTCAAATGTGGTGGCGTTATTTCTGTTGGAATTATATTGGTCGCCAAAACGATGTTCAAAACATTATGGGTGAACCGCACAACGGAAACTGGTTAAGTGGTATTAAACCCATCGACCAATTTTTTGGCCGTGGCGATGTAGATAAAATGCCTGATTTCTTTACCCAAAACAAAGCGCGCAACGAACTGTATTTCTTGCCATTTATTTTAGGCATTCTTGGCTTAGTGTATCAATATAAAAACGACAAACGCAATACGCTCATTGTAGGCCTGTTGTTCTTCTTTACTGGCCTGGCCATTGTACTTTATTTAAATAATACTCCATTGCAACCGCGCGAGCGCGATTATGCCTATGCCGGTGCCACCTATGCCTTTGCTATCTGGATTGGTTTGGGAGTTATGATGGTCAACGATTTGCTTCGTAGGTTTATGGCAAATGCCACAACCCCCATTTTAGCTACGCTTATTTGTTTAATTGCTGTACCCACATTGATGGCGGCCAAAGAATGGGATGATCACGATCGTTCTGAAAAAACATTAGCTCGTGCCACGGCCATTAACTTCTTGGAATCGTGCGAACCCAATGCCATCTTGTTTACGGAAGGCGATAACGATACCTATCCGTTGTGGTATTTACAAGAAGTGGAAGGCATACGTAACGATGTACGCATTATCAATATCAGCTTATTAGGTATTGATTGGTATATCGATCAACTACGTTATGCTGTCAACAAAGCCGCACCGGTGAATTTTATTTGGAAACCAGAATCGTATCGTGGCGAAAAACGCAATTATATCACCTTCGAGCAAGGCTTGAATGTTGACCCGAACCGTTATTACGATT
>JBIKQE010000122.1:0-6714 GCA_044349815.1 Chitinophagaceae bacterium
TATGTATTTCTCTTGTTGGTGAAAATACCAACAAGGGAGGAGGAAACCTTTTGGCGATTCACTTACAAGATTGCTTATGTATTTCTCTTGTTGGTGAAAACACCAACAAGGGCGGAGGAAATACCTTGTTTCTTACACCCTCATGGTGTCACTGATTTTTTAATTTATCATGTTGGCGAATGTAATTCGCCTCTACTTCTTTCCTCTGTGAAAAAAACTCCCTTACTCTGTGATTATTAGAGAATGCAATTCGCCTCTACTTCTTTCCTCTGTGAAAAAAACTCCCTGCCTCTGTGATTAACGGAGCGTCGCAATTTCAAACGGGAAAGGAAGAGGCGATGGTTCCCTAAAAATTCAATTGCTTTGGAATTTATTGTTGGAGAAGTTGAATGAATTGTTTTAGCTGTTGTTTGATTTGATTGGTTATTACGGGAAAAAACCAAAGAAATATAGGTATGGCAAGGAGTAGTAAAGGGTTGTGAACGCTATAATACAATAACAAGGATAATGGCAAGAAGAATTGATAAAATATACCCATGATGAACGTCCATGATGAATTGGGTTGAGAAGCGGAAACTACCACTTGCAGGCGAAGGAAGCGATGTAGGAGGAATACATACGTGCCATACATAGCTAGCGCAAGGAGTAAAAAATAGTGTTGTTGTATAATAAAATAGGTAATCAAAGTAATGCATTCAACCATCAACAAGCCCTTCGCTGTTCGTTTAATTTTGGCATTATTGTAAGTAGTAACCAACGTAACAACACCGGCATTGAGGTCGTTTTGTTTATCGGAAAATTGATGCCAGAGAATACCTCGTAGTCCGAAACAGACCACATTCAATCCGATTAATACGGCGGTTGTTGCTTGAAACTGGTGTTGTTGGATAGCGGCAAAAAGGAATAATATAGGAAAGAGGTGGGCCCCGGACGCATCCGCCATTACGCCCCATATACCGCGGTTTTTAAGTCGGATGGGGGGAATGGAATAGCACGAAAAGGCAATCCATGCAGCGGCATAAAGGAGTTTCGCCGTAAGGGTAATGGGCAAAAATAGGGTAAGGAGAATACCTAGACTTATGGACAGTATAATTAGGGCGATGCTTCTTTTTTTACCAATTAAATCGATGCCTGAAACTTTATGAGCGATTCGATCTTGGTGATAATCGGTGAGGTCGTTAATTAAACTAACATAGGTAGCTCCCGGAAGGAGAGCAAACAAAAAAAGCAAGCAAAGAAGCCAATGTTTGGCATTGGGTTGTTCAGCGATGGACAAGCTTGCTAATAGGATAAAAGCAACAAAAATATTGACTTTAAAATGCCACCATTTGTTGGCGCGAATTCCGGTAAATGCGCGTTGCAAGTTCATGGTATTATTTTAAATGGTGCAATGTATGTTGCAGGAAGTCGAGGGGGTGGTTCATTAATGTTTTACCGAGGTAATGAAGTAAAGTGGTACTCTCTTTGATTGATTTTGATTTTCGGGCCATTTTATACATGGCATGAACAGCATTAAATTTATGTTTCTTAAGGGTATATTTTTCTTTTTTAGATAGATATGGATGGAGTGTTTTAAGCATGGTATCGATATCGTTGTAATACAAGTACTTGTAAATTTCAAACATATTTCGGCCATCGTACACGTTATCGTCGTTTACATTTTTATTCCAGAGGGGGTTGAATGTAAATCCGCATTGAATGGGTTGTTGTGTAATAATATCGAGCATCAAGAACCAATCGTCGCCGATGTGCATGCGGTTATTCCATCCATTTTTCATGATTGCTTTTCGAAGTATCACGCCAGAGCTTGGGCATATACACACCTTAATATACCGTTCGCGGAGGTTGTTATAATCGAAAATATAATAAGCGGTTTCTAATTCGGTTTTGTATAAATCGCGAACATATTTAAAATTAGTAAGAAAGGGGTATTTACCAAAATCAGGCGAGAATTGGTACCAATTTGCAAAGGCTACATCTAAATTATGTAGTTGGATGGCATTCATTTGTTGTTCGAGGTAAGTGGGGTGCCATTCATCGTCGGAGTCGAGTGAGGCAATGTATTCGCCTCGTGCAAATTGAAGTCCATGATTTCGTGCTGAGGCTTGTCCCCCATTTTCTTTATAATAATATTCTACTTGTGGGAAAGATGCAATCACTTCGCGTGAATTATCTTTTGAACCATCATCTACTACAATGAGTTGATAGTTTGTATAAGACTGATTCAGCACGCTTTGAATAGCCTTTGAAATGGTACGCGCCCGATTATAGGTTGGGATAATAATAGATACGAACACCGAATTATTCATACAAGATAGTTTGAATGGTAGATGCAAATTGTTCTATGGCATCTTTAGGATACTGAGATGAAAATAACGCGAATGCATTTTCGCCCATTTGTTGCCATTGTTCGCGTTGTTGCCATGCTTTTTCGAGGGTTTCATCGAGGAATTGAGCCATGGGATAGGTAATGAATCCGCAATCAGGATTAACCCATTCGGCACTCCCTCCTGCTACAGTTGTTATTACCATTCTACCTGCTGCCATAGCTTCGAGAACCACTAAAGGAAGTCCTTCACTCCGTGAGGGCAATAGTAAACCATGGGCATTATTCCACATGTCATCTTGCAACATATTAGGCACAAAACGAACATTCTTAATTGCATAAAACCGGCAAAGTTCTTTTAGCATATATTCATCGAAACCACTACCTACGATAGTAACAAACAATGGTCGCTCTTTCCATTTCGGTTGCGAAAGTACTTGCAGCAGTATATCTTGACCTTTATCGAGAATAGACAAACGGCCAACGCAGTATAAGTGAAATTCTTGGTCGTGTTTAGGATAGGGTATCGGTTGTGGGCGATGTTTAATATAATTAAATAGAATTTCAGTGTTTGGAATATCCATGGCTATTTGAGCCATGGTTTGGGTAAGATTATGTTGAGATACATAAAAATTGCGGCGGCTATGTTGAAGTATAATCCGATGCGCATCCAATTCGTGATGGACAGGCCAAAAGAATTCTACTGCTTTATGAGAGATAGTTACATAGGGTATATTGAGTTTATACGCTTCAAAAACCAATAATAAGCCGTCGAAATTTACCCCTTGATTGAGTAACACCAAATCGGGTTTCAAGGTTTGGAGATAACTACGAACCTGCCGCATATAATTCCCTATATGTGGTTTGTATTCAGGTAGACTTTTTTTAAAGAGCTTTATAGCCGTGTTATAAATTCGACCTTTATAAGGCGTGTTATATCCATAGAATTGAACACCGGCGTTGAGAAGCAACTTGATTTTTGGATGTTGATTATATACGGTATGAACTAGTACACTGACTGCATGATTTTTTTTCCGGAGGGCTAAGGCTGTATGATACCAAATTTCTTCGGAGCCACCCCACTCATCAATTATGGAAGAAATAATTACAATATGTTTATTCGTCATAATGAATCGATTAGTTATCTTCCCAAATATGCTCGCTTGAGTTATACAATTGATGGTACAAACCACCGAGTTTAATTAAATGGTCGTGTGAGCCCTCTTCTTGAATTTTACCTTGGTGAAGGATATAAATGTAATCGGCATGTTTAACAGCCGAAATTTTATGACTAATTAAGAGTGCACCGCGTTCTCCAATAGACTGTTTTAATTCTATAAAAAAGTTTTGTTCCGAGATAGCATCAAGAGCGCTGCTGGGTTCGTCGAGGAATATAAAATCGGACGGGCGATAGAGTGCGCGTGCGATAGCAATCTTTTGCCATTCGCCAATACTAAAATCTTTGCCGCCTTCAAATAATCGACCCATTGGAGTTTCATAGCCCATTGGGAGATGGTCAATGAACTTGTTGGCATTCATGCGATTAATATTCTCCTTCATTTTGTTTGTATCTAATTCAGAAGACACATCGCCCATGTGTATGTTTTCTTGAATTGGCAATTGGTATTTAGCAAAATCTTGAAAAACTACACTAATACGTTTACGATATTCTTGACTTTTAATGGTTCGGATATCGATACCATCGGCACAAACAGAACCTTCGGTAGGGTCGTACAGACGTGAAAATAACTTTAGGATGGTTGATTTACCGGCACCATTCAAGCCAACCAATGCAACAATCTTTCCTCTTGATAATTTAATGGACACATCATTTAAAACCAAACTTGATCCCGGGTATGAGAATGTAACATGTTGTAATTGAATATCTTGAACTTGAATAGGCAAGCTATTTGCTGCTTCATCGCTGACTTCTGTCATAGTTGGTTTATATTCAAATAAATCGAAAATATATTGAACGAATAGGCTATTTTGATACAACGTTGATACGGCAGTTGAAAATGGATGAATGGTATTCATTGCCATTGGCAAAATGGTCAATAAAAAGGTAATATCAGTTACCTTGTTTTCGCCTTGAATAATACTTCGTATAACTAAATAAAAAGAAAGCGACCAAGCAGCGCTAACAAAGGTTGCACTTAATATAGTACGTAGTTTATTGCGTCGATTGAGGATGTTCGCCATCACAATCATTTCATCGCGAAGGGCCGCATATTTTTCAAATATATAATTACCAAAATTGTAGGCTCTTACTTCTTTAGCATGAAGTGCATCGGATAAAATTGACCCTAAATAACCCGTTTTACGCTGCATAGCCGCATTTGTTTTATTTAACAAGGCCATTTTTTTTGAAAAATTAAACTTAGTATAAAATAAGGGGATGGTTACTATTATCAAAAATGGCACTATAAATGGGCTAATTGTAAAAATATACCAAAACACAATGATTAGGTTACCAGACAAGCGCAGTATACTGATGATTGAATTGTAAATACCATTGATTCGGTTAGCTCCTGCACTTCGGGCCCGTTGTAACACATCGAAATAAGCCGGCGATTCAAAAAAATCTAAATTAAGGCTTAAGCAGGTTTTATAAATTCGATCGTCTACATAACGATTTATTTTTTGACTTTGAATTTCTTCATAAAAAGCCTGAATAGGTTTTGAAATAATAAAGAAAAGACCTAGAAAAAATCCTAATAATACATACCTTGAAATTTCATCTTGGTATAAGGGTAACTCATGGCTATGTTTGGCTATAACGTCTAAGGTACTTTTTAAATTTTTAGCCATATAAAACAACAACCCGTTTTCAACGAGTAACATGGCTAAAGAAATTACAACACGTTTTTTATCTTTTTCCCAAACGATGCCCAACGATTGCCGAACTACTTTAATATTAATTTCAGCAATTTTTTTAAGCATAAAAAAATAAAGTTAGGAATACCTCCGGGGAAGCAAAAGCAATTTTTAGTTTACAGGAAATCAATCCCAAAAAAAATTGTTTTAAAAACAATTTGGTGGCAAAACTAATGCATTTAACAATAACTAAGTAAAAAACAAAAGTGCACTCCTACTTTTTACTGATGGTGGGAGAGGGTGGCCACTTTGGAGTAATCGAGCTTCTACAACATTACAATATCGGTAGCGAAATTTTCAGTGAACTTTACTTTGCCGTTGAATTGTCCGAATACGGGTTCTTTTTCGGGTTCGTGGTTTTCTTTGATGCGGAAGTAATATCCGATTAAATACAATTGAGGGTGGCTCTTTTTCGTATCGGAGCGTAGGAGATAATGGTAGATGTACGTTCGATTGCGATGAAGAAAGAATCGGACGATGAGCCGCCTTTGGCGGAATAGCCCCGATTGTAGTGGAAAGCCGACCCGCCTCGGGCGGGGCGCTTGGAACGAAAAGCGGGACTTTGCTGAGGGAAGTGATGCCGATGCGCTTCAAAAAGAAAAAAACATCTCGAAAAGGAGATGCTTTTTAGATGAATTAAATTAAAAATTTACACGACTTCGCAGTAATCGAGGTTGTATAATTTTACGATGTCGGTTGCGTAATCTTCAGTGAAGTATACCTTGCCGTTGAACTTTCCGAAAACGGGGTATTTTTCGCGTTCGTGGTTTTCTTTGATGCGGAAGTTATACCCGATTAAATACAATTGCGGATCGCTCTTCATGCGAATGCGGTAGATGCGACGATGGGTAGCGGTTTTTAACCAATCGATGATGGGATCGGTTTTGAAGTTGAGTGACTTTTGTAATTTCACTCGGTACAATTCTTTTCCTTGGTCGTAATGTTCGGTAAAAATTAAATTGAAATTGTGAACGTAGCAGGCTAAGCAGTAGTTGCCCTTAATGATGGCCGGGGTTTCCATGTCGCCAATTACATCAATTTCAACTCCTAATCGTTCCCAAAATTTGGCCAGACGAAAATTACGTTTTTGTATCGTCTGTTTAAGGTCCTTTTCCAAAGGACGTTTCATGGTGGTGCGTTCCATAACGGTTTTTTCTATTTTTCTAAAGGTGAGCAAATATAAACTAATCGAACTGAACTACTCGACGAAAAATGTTTAAACACCAATTTGTTTAGAATCAGGAAAAAACAATAAAGGTAATTAATGAAAATACGTAGGCTAACGCACCCATTACAACAAATTGCAAAATAGGATATCGCCAGGTTCCGGTTTCACGTTTTACCACGGCTAGCGTGCTCATACACTGCATGGCGAGAACATAAAACACCAGCAACGACAAGCCTGAGGCCAAAGTATACACTTTACTTCCATCGGGATTTACGGCAGACGCCATTTTTTCTAAAAGGGTTTGTTCGTTATCGGAATCAACGCTGTACAGGGTGGCCATGGT
>JBIKQE010000123.1:0-6710 GCA_044349815.1 Chitinophagaceae bacterium
TTTGGCTCAGGCTTTGAACTGTTTGAATTTGTTCTTTGAAGCCGCTGATGGTGGGTTCAAGACAATCGTCCATAGAACCGCTGCGGTCGAGAATGATGTGGTAGAGGGTGTGGGGTTTGTTGTTCATAGTATTTATTGTTGGTTTGAATACAAAGGGAAGCAATTTTTTAAACGGGTTCATGTTTTTACAAGCTTGTAGTGTTTTTGTGGAGGGTGAATTAAACGGTGTAAGAAATAAAAATCTCATCGGGGTAGCCGCCGCCGAAAACATATTCGGTAACGGGACAGAGCCAGAGTTCGTGTTGGTTTTCTTGTACGGTATAATACGCGCCGTATTCTACTTCGGGGTGGCCAACGGAATCGAGATAGGCTTTGTCCATACCAATACCTTTTTTAATGAGGTGAAATTGGCGGCCTTCAAAATCGTCGAGCGAGATAAATACCTCCACGCTTTTTTTGCCTTGGGCGAGGAAGTCGAGGAAGGTATCGGCGCCGGCCACCATCATAAGGTTGTCTTTTGTGCCTAAGCCGGCATCGAGGAATTCGGGCAAGTGGATGTACCAGGTTCCTTTTTCTTTGTTGAATGTGTGTGTCATACGGTTGGGTTTTGTTTTAAAGGGGTTTACTTGTTTGATGCGATAAACGAGGTGTGCGAAGAGCAGCGATAATTTGAGCATAGTTTTTTATTTTATGCAAAGAGACTACGGAAAGGAGATGCTTGTATTTTTTTGCAAGCTTGTTGTGCTTACAAGCTTGTAGGGTATGGTTGTTAAGGAAAGAATCGGACGATGAGTGAATAGCCGGGATTGTAGGAGGCATCACGCCGCGAGGCACGAGCGGGGTAGGCCGACGGAAAGCCCGACGGGAGATGAAGAAAGCGATGCCGATGCGCTTCAAAAAAGAAAAGAAAAAAAGGCTGTTCATTACGAACAGCCTTTGATTAAAATGTGGAGGAGGGTTTATTTTAAATCGCCCACCATGTTTTCGGGGCGTACCCATTCGTCGAATTGTTTGTCGGTTACGTAACCGAGTTTGACGGCCATGGCTTTTAAGGTGGTGCCTTCTTTGTGGGCTTTTTGGGCTATTTCGGCCGATTTGTAATACCCGATTTTGGTGTTGAGGGCGGTTACGAGCATCAGCGAATTGTCGACGTGTTTTTTGATGTTGGCTTTGATGGGTTCGATGCCAACCGCGCATTTGTCGTTGAAGGAAACGCAGCCTTCGCCAAGGAGGCGGGCGCTGTGGAGGAAGTTATAAATCATCATGGGTTTGAACACGTTGAGTTCGAAGTGGCCCATGCTGCCGCCTACGCCGATGGCTACGTCGTTGCCCATCACTTGCGCGGCAATCATGGTGAGTGCTTCGCATTGCGTGGGGTTTACTTTGCCGGGCATGATGGAACTACCGGGTTCGTTGTCGGGAATAAATATTTCGCCGATGCCACTGCGCGGACCGGAGCTGAGCATGCGAATGTCGTTGGCGATTTTCATTAAGGAAACGGCTACGGTTTTGAGGGCGCCGTGGGCTTCCACAATGGCATCGTGTGCAGCGAGCGATTCGAATTTATTTTCGGCAGTAACGAAGGGCAGTTTGGTGAGTTTGGCAATGTGCTTGGCTACATTTTTCGCATAACCTTTAGGCGTGTTGATACCGGTGCCTACGGCGGTGCCACCGAGGGCGAGTTCGCTTAAGTGGGGCAAGGTATTTTTGATGGCGCGAATGCCGTGATCGAGTTGCGATACATAGCCGCTGAATTCTTGTCCGACAGTTAAGGGCGTAGCATCCATAAAATGGGTGCGGCCAATTTTAACCACCTTCATGTACTTTTTGGCTTTCTTGTCGAGGGTGTTGCGGAGTTTGATGATACCCGGCAAAGTAGTTTCGATAAGCATTTTATAGGCCGCAATGTGCATAGCGGTTGGGAAGGTATCGTTACTGCTTTGACTTTTGTTTACATCGTCGTTGGGGTGCAGGAATTTTTCTTTGTCTTTGAGTTTGCCTCCTTTGAGTACGTGACCGCGGTAGGCGATCACTTCGTTCACGTTCATGTTGCTTTGGGTACCGCTACCGGTTTGCCAAACCACGAGGGGGAAGGCATCGGCGTGTTGTCCGGCTAAAATTTCGTCGCATACCTTGCCAATGAGTTCGCATTTTTCTTTGGGGAGGACTTTGGCTTCGTAGTTGGTGATGGCCGCGGCCTTTTTGAGGTACGCGAAGGCTTCGATAATTTCTTTGGGCATGCGGTTGATGTCTTGCGCAATTTTGAAATTATCGATGGAGCGTTGGGTTTGGGCGCCGTAGATGGCGTTCATTGGAACGTGTACTTCACCCATGGTGTCTTTTTCGATGCGAAAGCTCATAAAGTTTGAAATTTAGGGTGCAAAGGTAAGTAGAAAACACGGCGGAGTTGTGGGCGAGGAGCCAATAAATTAGCCGTGTAGTTTTTCGAAATCGCGGAGGGCGGCTATTAAGGTGTTTACGTTTTCGAGGGTAACGGCGTTGTAAAGGGAGGCTCTGAACCCGCCGGCTTTTACATGTCCTTTTATGCCTTTGATGTTGTGGGTTTGGCAATGGGTTAAAAATGCTTGATGGTGTTGTTCTTGTTTAGCGAAGAAGCACACATTCATCTGGCTGCGATTGTTTGGGTTAATGGGGGCTTCGAATAAACTGTTTAGGTCGAGTTCTCGGTAGAGGGTATCTGCTTTGATGCGGTTGCGGGTTTCGGCGGCGGCTACTCCGCCTTCCGATTTTAAGTGGCGCAGGTTAAGGAGGGCCACATACATGGCTATAACCGGATTGGTAACGTCGTTGGAGTTTTTTTCGGCGAGGTGGGAGTAGGACAAGGCCGGAGCGAGGTGTTGGTTGGCGGTTTTTAAAAAGGCTTTGTTGACGATTAATACGCTAAAGCCGGCGGGGCCGATATTTTTTTGGGCGCACGCGAAGGCTAGTCCGATGTTATTGAAATCGACGGGTTTGGAGAGGATATCACTGCTCATATCAATTACTAAGGGAACAGCCGATTTGGGGAAGGCATCGTATTGGGTACCGTAAATGGTGTTGTTGCTACACAGTTGCAAGTAGGCGTGATGGGCTTGAATGGCTGCGGGGTTGAAGGTGGGTAGTGAACGATACTGATGTTCTTGGCTGGAGGCAACGCATTCGGTGTGGCCGCCATAGGCGCTGTATTGCATGGCGGTATGGGCCCAGTAGCCGGAGTCGATGAAGGCAGCGGTTTTATTGGCCGGTAGGAAGTTGAGGGGGATGAGGGCGAATTGCAAGCGGGCGCCTCCTTGCATGAGCAGTACTTCGTGCGATTCAGGGATTTGCAGGAGTTCGCGAAGGAGCGATTTTAGTTCAGCGAGTACGTTTTCGAAAAAGGGACTGCGGTGGGAGAGTTCAGCGATGGATTGCCCTTCGCCCGGAATTTCAATCATGGCTTCGGCGGCTTGCTGAAGAACCGATTCGGGGAGAGTGGCTGGTCCGGCATTGAAGAGGATGCTACGCATGGGGTTCTTCGGGTTTTTTCTCGTCGTTATAGCCGGCAATACCGCCGCTTACGGCCATCTTCATTGCATCGGCGGGGTCCATATCGAGGGGGGTTACATTTTCTTGGTCTACAATCATCAACATACCGCTAACGGCGTAGGCGTGTGGTAAATAAACGGCCACTTTACCTTCGAGTTTGAGTTTGCTGAGTTCTTTTTGGGTTTTGAAGCCAATTTGAAAGACTTCGGGTTGGGTACGAATTTTAACGAGAACGGGTTTATTGAATTTTCGTTTTTCGCCCATGAAGCTTTCCACCACGTCTTTTACGGAGGTGTAGATGAATTTAATGAAGGGGGTTCGTTCGAGGAGATTGTCGAACAGGTCGATGAGGAATTTAGAGAAGAGGAAGGTGCTAGCGAGCCAGCCTAGGGCAATGAGGGAACTGATGATGAGTAAGAAGCCTACACCCCGCGGTACATCGGGAATTTGTTTATCGATAAGATCGAAGATGGAATAAGTAGCCCAAACGGTGATGGCGATGGGTGAGACCACGATGATACCTTGGAAGAAGTAGCGTATCAGTAAGCGGGGTAAACGGCGCATAGCGCAAAGGTAGTTTAAATTCGGGCATAGGTAGTGCAGATTGCTTCCTTCGAATTACCTTTGCCGATATGTCATCGTTACTCGACACCCTCAACACCTTGCGTACCGAAATAAGTGGTAGTGCGCCAAAAAATGCGGCTGATTTGGAACAATTCCGAATTCGGTTTTTAGGCACGAAGGGATTGTTGAAGCAATTAATGGGCGAGTTGAAGAACGTGCCTGTGGAAGAGAAGCGTGCAATGGGGGCAACCTTGAATACGTTTAAAAATGACGTAGAGGCCTTGTTTGAGGGGTGGAAGGAACAATTGGGTGATGCAACTACGGCTGTGGCCGATGCTACCGATTATTCGCGACCGGCTTATCCGTCGGCTACGGGAGCCCGCCACCCTATTCAAAGCACCTTACAAAAAATAACAGCCATTTTCGATAAGCTTGGGTTTTCGGTGGCTGAGGGTCCTGAGATAGAGGACGATTGGCACAATTTTACGGCCTTGAATTTACCCGAACATCATCCGGCGCGCGATATGCAGGATACGTTTTATATATCGAAAGATCCGGATTGGTTGTTGCGAACGCATACCAGCAGTGTGCAGGTTCGTGTGATGAAGGAAGGGAAATTGCCGATTCGTCAGTTGTTTCCGGGCCGTGTTTATCGCAACGAAACCATTTCGGCGCGAGCCCATTGCTTTTTCCATCAGGTGGAAGGCTTGTATATTGATAAAGATGTGTCGTTTGCCGATTTGAAGCAGACCTTGTACTACTTCGTGAAAGAGATGTTTGGCCCCGAGGTGAAGGTGCGTTTTCGCCCTTCGTATTTTCCGTTTACGGAACCGAGTGCTGAGATGGATGTAAGTTGTTTTATATGTGGCAGTAAAGGTTGTACGGTATGTAAACAAACGGGTTGGGTAGAAATATTGGGTTGTGGTATGGTGCATCCGAATGTGTTGCGCAATTGTGGCATCGACCCTGAGGTGTATAGCGGTTTTGCGTTTGGCATGGGTGTAGAACGCACTACTATGTTGCAATACGGCATTAAAGACATTCGGGTATTGTCGGAAAACGACGTGCGGTTTTTAGAGCAGTTTAAAGGGTTACCCGCCTAACCTATGGTTGTAATTACAGGGGCATCGGGTTTATTAGGCATTCACCTGGTGAAGGTATTGAGTGCGGGTAACTTGCCGGTGAAAGCCTTGTACCATGAGCGCTTGCCTAAGATGTTGCCCGGCACGGTGGAAGCCAATGTGCAGTGGGAACAAGTGGATATATTGAATTATGCCGATTTGGAGGATGTGTTGACAGGGGCAGAACACGTGTATCATGTGGCGGGCTTAGTGAGTTATGATGACCGAGATCGTGATGCCTTGTTTCGGGTGAATGAGGAGGGGACGGCCTATGTGGTGAATGCTTGTTTGGCCAGAGGGGTTAAGAAGTTAGGATTTGTGAGTTCGGTGGCTACCTTAGGGCATCCGATGGTGGAAGGCGATTTGATTGATGAAAAATCGCCTGTAGATGAAGAGGTTTCGGTTTCGGTGTATGCCCGAAGTAAGCAGAAGGCAGAACGAGAAGTATGGCGTGGTTATGCGGAGGGTTTGGATATGGTAATTGTAAATCCGTCGATTATAATAGGTGAAGGAGACGGTTTGAAAAGCAGTAGTGCCTTGTTTCGTAAGGTGTACGATGAATTTCCGTGGTATACAGAGGGGGCAACGGGTTGGGTAGATGCTAGCGATGTGGCGAGGGCGATGGTAGATTTGATGCAATCGACGGTTTGTGGCGAACGGTTTGTGGTGAGTGCCGAAAACCGCTCGTTTCGGGATGTTTTTACCCTAATGGCCGGGTACATGCATAAGAAGCCTCCGTATCGTAGAGCGGCCTTGTGGATGGTGGAAATTGTTTGGCGATTCGATTTGTGGAAGACACGTTTGAGCGGTTCTAAGCCTACATTAACGCGCGAAACAGCGCAGGCGGCCTGTTCGGTTAAGGGGTATTCGTCGGAAAAACTATTAAAGGCGCTGCCCAACTTCAGCTATAGTGGGTTAGAGGAGAGTATTGACCGTTCGGCGCGATATTTTTTAGGAACCATAACAAAATAAATTAATTGGGTATTCGTTACCATTGTTGATTATGAAAAGAGTAGTATTATTTCTGTTGGGATCTATTTCTTTGTTATCGTGCAAGAAAGAAGAAAAAATTTGTAAAGACGCTATTTGCACCATGGAAGTGCGGAGCATAGGCTTGGTATTGCGTACCGCTCAGGGGGTATTGCCGCCATCGGTAGATTATTGTAAAACCTATTTGAATGGGCGATTATTAGAAACCGGAACGGTACAAGTGGAAGGCAGTAATTGCTTGGTGCGTGTATTGGATGATTCTCATCGAACCGATTTTACATTGAACAAAGAGCAAAGCATACAAGTGCGAATTTTTCAGCAGGGCGTGATGACGCAAGAAGTATCGATGGGTATATTGGCCGATTGCTGCCATATAAATCGGTTGTGGGGGGTTGATACCGTCACTGTTCAGTAAAATTTTCAATCGGGCCTTTTAATTTTTTTTATGTAATTGCGGTGAATGTATTAATTTGCAAGTGAATAACATTTGGATGTTATTTGCTTAAATTT
>JBIKQE010000007.1:0-23932 GCA_044349815.1 Chitinophagaceae bacterium
ATGAGCGAGTTGTATTCGGCAATAATATTATCACAGAGGAATGGAGGTGTTATCACAGAGGAATAGGTTATTGTTTTTAAGGTGTATGGAGGAATGCCTTCGGCATGAGGGGGTGGGTTTATTTTTATGACCCCCGTTTACGAACCTCATAAAAACGACTAGGTGCGGTCCAAGAACCTTGCTCTCCTATCCGTTTCTCACTTAAATTTTTGTTGTGTGTCTTTACAGGTCTTAATTATTTTTTAATAATCGTACTTGTTCAATATTCTCCCCGTTTTGAATCCGAAGGGTATAGTTTCCATTTAACCATTCGGAGCAAGGTATAACTATGCGCGTACTTGTTGTAGTTTCTTCCCAACAACAACGACCCACTATATCGTAAACATTTAATTTCAAGCTACTTGATGCTTTGTTTAATTGAATTGTCCAAGCTTCTTGGGTAGGATTCGGATACACGTGAATATCTTCCGATTTGATGTTGTTTACTCCATTCGGAAAACAGGCCAAGTTGCCTTGATGCATGGTTCGTAGTGCTATTGAATTCGGCATCATTATCCGCTGCATAAATGTATCGGCGGCCACACAATCGTTTTTTAAGGTTCGTTGTAAAAAGGGTAACAGATAATACATTACCGCCGCATTGGCTTGTGTGTTCGGAATGGTATTTGCACACCCCGTTGATGTTTGTCCGAACGTGCAGGTAACACTGCTTCCATTCCCAAAATCGCAGTGTGTAAGGTCGTTTAAAATAGCAATGTATTTTAACGACGCCCCACAGGCATTGTAATGTTGTACTTGTACTGTGGTGTCGGCAACGCAATCGCGTTCGCCCGATAAAATGAGTGTAGGAGCAACAATCGTACCTGCACCGCCTAACGAAGTGAGTCCATTGTTGTTTGTTGTTGCCGTAGCCATATTAAACAAGGCATAAATAACAGAATTGTTTTGCGCGCCTACCATGCTACAACCCGCTCCCATCGAATGCCCGCCAATAGCGGCTTTAGCCATTACCCGATTTTGTAAAATAGGTACAACGTTGTTGTTGTTCAGCAAGGGCAGTTGCTCGGCGAGGTACGCCATATCGCTTGCAAAATCGATATGCGACGGCGAAAAGCCCCCTTCGGTGGTGGGCAAGGCTACTATAAAACCTTGTTTTGCCAATTCCTCGTAAAGCGTATTGTAACTGTCGTACGTCATTACAAACCCATGCCCCAATACCACCACAGGAAATTGTCCGTTTGCCGCCTGCGTATTGTTTCCGGCCGATGTGGCCGGGTAATATATTTCGGTACCAATGGCACGGCCACTACTCCCCCAATTGCTTGCACCATTAATTGTACTTCCGCCTGTTCTGTTGCCGTCGTAAACGTTTAAACTAAGACGGCCTACGGCAAAGGGTTGCGCCATGGCAAGGGGTAAATTGCCCAATAACAATAAAAGGAATAAAATATGTTTCATAATTAATATAAAAATAGAAAAATCAAAACGAAACAGCCGAATAAATTCTCAATATCCTATATTAAAATTGGCTCTAGCAGTTTATAAAAACAGTAAATGTTACATCACTCAGCAATCGGTAGCATTTTATTTATGATAGGTTCAATTCTATAATATTATAATTTTCGGGCGTTTCTAAAATGTGCCAACCCGATTTTTTATGTGCCTGCATGGATCGTTGATTTAATTTATTTACTGTAGAAACAAGATAATCGTACTTTTTTTTAAAGTGAGATCGACAAGCATGTTGAGCAATATAAAAGAAACCACTTCCTTGTAAAGGCCCACTTAATACTATTTGATAACTGTATGCAATACGATCGTTGTTTTTTGGGGTACTTAATTCCTCATGTTTTTGACGCACAATCATCGAATGTGGAAAATCAATAACCGTGTTCACTAGTATATACCCATGTACACAATTGTTTACTAAAAAAACCAACGCATCATGTTGTTTAATAATTTCTTCCAGTAAAGGTGGATGATAACAAACAGATAAAAATCCATTATGGTGATGGTTTAAATTATCTTTAAACCAACTTTTATTTAAAGCAAACATTTCTGGTATGTGAAATGGTTTTGCCGT
Organism: Chitinophagaceae bacterium; assembly: GCA_044349815.1. Lineage (GTDB taxonomy): Bacteria > Bacteroidota > Bacteroidia > Chitinophagales > Chitinophagaceae > OLB11. The sequence goes on from JBIKQE010000007.1 coordinate 2,084, forward strand.
TTGGATATCAATCTGACTATTTAAATTTATTTTCGAATTTGTTCTTATTGAACGAATAGTTTGTTGCATATACCAAATATCGACCTGCAATATTGGCTCTATGTAACGGAATAGTTAGTTCATTATCAATTCATAGTAACCTTAAAATTATGGCGGTTTTATTCATTAATTACATGCTTTAGCCAAAACGACTATTCGTGTAATTTTTAAAGTGATTACATTTTACACTGTCTAAAAAATGTATACAAGCAACATTACGTCAGGCCATAACCATTCCCTTCGCGTAAGTGGGTACGTTATTATCATTTACCCGAATAAACATAATGCCCAATAATGCTGTAATTAAACAGGCAATCTTCTAAAACTTGTCCACTCCCAATATTGTGCACCACCTTGTAACAACCCATCGAGCCCTTTGTATTTGAAATCAACCCTATATGTGTAATGCCGCCACCCAGATTCCAACAAACAATATCGCCCGGCTCATAATCGCCCGCGTTTGAGCTTATTGCTTTGGTATTGCCAAAGCGCGAAAAAAAGGTCATTAAATTAGGAACCCGGCGATGATCGATATTTTTATCGGGTTTGCTTAAGCCCCATTTTTTAGGATAAAGTGAAAAATGTTGTACCATATCCTCATGCACTTTTTGTTGTAAGTCAATACCAAGCTTTCGATACGCACGAATCACTACATCGGTACAAACCCCTTTATTGGCCGGCACATCACCCCACGGATACCCAATGGTAAAATACGTGGGGTCGTACACAACGCGCTGTTCCGTAAGCGTTTCGGCTGCTTTAGCCAATTTGTTGTTTGAGGCAGGCAGTGTGTTGTTGCATGCCATCAGTAGCAACAACAACATGTATTTTAAACCCATATTCATTATTTAGTTTTTTCTTTCTTAATACATCCACAGCAACACCGGCTTGCCGGCTCCCCGCAACAACGGGTCGATGCGTTCGAAATTGTTGTTCGAAATGGCAGGACAGCCCCAGCCTTCCGGCGTACCATCGGGGTAAATGGCTTCATCGGGCACGCGCTCCCACGAATGCAATACGATGGTGCGTTTGAAGGCATTGCTGTTGCTCGCTTCGAGTCCGTGCAATACATACTTGGTATGCACCCCCCACTGACTATAAGCCCGCTCACCGATTTTGTATTTGCCCAACGAAGAACAGTGACTCCCATCTTCGTTGCTAAACGTGGCATTATTTTTACTCAGCGTCATGTTCCAAAAAACACCGCCACAGCCGTGGCTCACCGGAAAGCGATGCAATACCTTCCCTTCTTTAAACGAGTACACCATAAATCGGTTGCGCCCGGAGTGTTGTTGCATATCTAAAAAAAACGCCATCGTTTGGTTCATGCCGTTTTTTTTACAATACGCCAAGGCCTCAGCAATGCGCGCTTTAGAAATATCGATATTCGGTTCAGGCGACGTTTCGTTTTGGCACGAAGCCCCCCCAAACAAAAACGCAACTAATAAAAAAAGGCGCATGGCAAATAAGTAAGCCACAAATATCAATGGCCTACAAGCCAATTCCAAGCCGTATATGTTAAAATAAACCTTGAATGTAAACATGAAGAACAGCCATTTGGGGCTGTCATCTAATGCTCTTAATTGAACATCTTTCCGGTGCCTACGGGGTCCGCTACGCTACCGTGCTTCGCTACGCTACGCACCAAGCCCTCCGGCCCCGGCAGCCCCTCGGCCAACGAACATTCATCGGCGATGTGCTTACCGTGCGGGGGTAACGTCTTTTATGGCATTTGTTTTTTGCGTATCGTCGTCAATTACTTGTTCCTTGATACGCGCAAAGTCGATTTGGCTCAAATCAATTTTACGTACTTGTCGGTTCCACATGGTGTGGTAGTAATAGATCTTATTGCTTAGGTCCGACGATGATGTAACTTGGGTGGCACTCACAATTTCGTTCGATAGTTTTTCGTTGGGTACTTGTGCACCGAGTGGAATATTAAAATTATCGAGGATGCGGAACGATTCATTCACGGCATCGAGGGCGTTGTTGAGTGGTCGGCACGTGGCGGTAAATACAGCGGCCCTTACAAAGCGCGATGGTGGTGTAAAATCGCCGGGCAAGCCAATTAACCCTGAACCACCGCCGGTTGGATTTACCTTGTATTCGCCGAACGATTTATTTTTTCCGGGATAGGTACTGAGGTTTAAGTAATTGCTTTGGTTGGTAATATGCCAATCGTAGGTAGGCGAATTGGTTATAACACCCAAATAGGGTTCGTATACTTTTACTTCGCCGTTGTTTACAATTTCTATGATTTTGCTGTTGCCACTTGGATCGGCAATTTTAAAATGAAAGGGCAAATCGGCGCCACCAAAATCTTTGTTTTCTACTTTCACTATGCTGATGGTCTTCAGGTTTTCTATCACCTCGTTTACCGAACTGAACGAAGATAACATCCATTGCATGGCATCGCCCACGCTCATGGCACGTTGCGCATCGGCTTTATTGTAGGTGGCATAATCGGCATAGCCGGGTAAGTAATAAACACCCACGTAAAGACCTTCTTCGTTTAAGCCATCGGGGCCATAAGGTTGATCGTAGGCGGTTAAACTTACAAAGCCATATTGGCCAACCCATTTTTTTCCGTTGTTGCCATCGGGTGTTTGGGCTGTAAATTGTTTGTTGCGGGGCACCACTAAAATTTTGTTGTGTTGCGCGTCGCTGAGCGCCCATTCAACCGTACGTGCCACTACCACAGCGCCGTTTTTAGCAGTGAGGGTTATACCGGTGCAAGCATCAGCATGGGTTGTTGAATAAAGCATGGCGGCCAATAAAACGAGTTCACGAAAAGGTAAACGCATATGAAATAAATTAGGGGTTTAAATTGATTTTTGCTTGGTACATTGTAGTGTACTAAACGAGGCCACAAGATACCACATAAAGCCATAGTGTGTTTCTACCAATAGGCGTTTAACAGAACTGGCTATTTAAAAATCGATTATAAATTAGGCATCAACGTAGCGTCGGCCCCCATTCTGCCAGTTTGCTCCGGATCGCCTGTGAGGTAAACCGTATACACCTGCTGGGCATCGAACCATAACGTAATTTGAGGCAGAAGGGCTTGTTGATTGTATTGGTTTGCCACCCAAAAACTATGCGCACCGGGATTAACGTATTGGTATTCGCCGGCTTGTTTAAACGGCAAAACGAACGGGTTGCTGAGTGCGCTGCAGCTTATGTGAACCGTTTGGGTATTTGAAAGCAAATTAATAAATCGAACTTGTGCTTTTCCGGTAAGCGGCGCAAGTGGTCGATCGGCAATGAGTACCGGAATAAGTTGACTGAACGAATCGGCTGCGAATAAACTGTAGTGTTGTTGCGCCACCATATCGAATCGGGTTTCGTTTAATAATTTACCGGTAGACGATTGTTTGATGGTTATTTCATTGTGGCCTGCCGGCACCGGAAAATAATGGGTATTGCTTTTTAAATACCTACCAAGTTCGAGTAGCGAGCGTTCATTGAACCAGGGTTTTAAGCCAGTACTATTTGGCGAAGCATGTATGAATTGCACATACGAATTTGAGGGAGAATTGGCTCCGATTGATGTGTTTGTTTTTTTGGTACAACCTGTTACAATAAGGATGAGTAACACGCTTACTACCGATAGACTTGAACTTAATTTCATACCACATAAAGTTAAGTTTAAATGCAATGGGGGCTTCTTTGTTTATGGCAATACCCTATAAGTGTAGTATTACAGGGTTTCCTTGGAAATCCATTTGGGTTGTTGGGGCGGATTGAACCGTTCCATTTTTTCGAGGAGTTGAGGCAGGTGGTTATCTACCAAAAGAAGTTCTTGGTTGGCTGCTTTGAGGAAGCCTTCGTTGACCATGGTTTGAATGAGTGTAATGAGGGCATCATAAAAGCCGTTGAGGTTTAGGATACCGATGGGTTTTTGGTGAAGGCCAAGTTGCAACCAGGTGAGCATTTCAAAAAGTTCTTCGAGGGTACCGAATCCACCGGGCAGGGCAATTACGCCATCGCATAATTCGTTCATGGTGGTTTTGCGTTCGTGCATGGAATTTACTTCGATGCATTGGGTAAGGTTAGGATGTGCAATTTCTTTTGTTTTAAGAAAGTGAGGAATAACGCCAATTACCTTACCGCCTTTTTGCAGGGCGCCATTGGCCACGGCCCCCATGAGTCCAACCTGAGCTCCCCCATACACCAGTTCGATATTGCGTTCAGCGAGGGTTTCGCCAACGAGCGTAGCTTGTTCCATGAAGAAGGGGGTTTGTCCGGCGCTGGACCCACAAAAAAGGGCGATTCGTTTAAGTTGCATGATTTAAAAGTAACAATAATTGGACAAGAAGCATGATGTACGGCGTGAGGGATTGCAGCGGATACCCCGCAGCCGCGGCATTTGGGAGCGGGAAACAGGGTGGGTGTGAGGGGACTAGCGGTGAGGAGTAGGAGCGTAAAGCCCGACCCGAAAGGGAGTGCGGGTGAGGGCGTGATGAGCGAGGGAAAACCCCTTGAGGGGCACGCTAAAAGGGAGAGCGGGAGTGAGAGCGGTGAACTGATCTGTTTCGGCGGAATCGTTTGAGCTAAAAAACCAGATGATTAGCCAAATGCCACAATCAATAATCATGGTGATGCGTTAGAAGAATACGAGTCCGATAATCATGCCGGTGGCGTAGAGGACGCTGGCGATGCCGTTGGTGGTGCCGAAAGCGAGGTTGATGCGGGAGATGTTGGTTTCGGAAATGAGGCTGTGTTGGTAGGCGAGGAGGCCTATAAATAGGGCGGTGGCGATGTATTGTATTGCGCCATTTAAGTAGTGTAGGGTTATGTAGATGGCGATCGCGGCGGTTATGAGGTGGAGGCTTCGTGAAACCCAGAGGGCTTTTTTGCGGCCGAGGAGTTCGGGGATGGAATGGAGCTTGTTGGCGCGGTCGAAGTCTTCATCTTGGAGGGCGTAAAGGATATCGAAGCCAGAGACCCAGGTGAAAACGAGGGTGGAGAGCAGGAGGGGGAGTGAAGCGAATTGGGCGGTAACGGCGAGGTAGGCGCCGATGGGAGCGAGTGCGAGTCCGAGGCCGAGTACTAAATGGCACAGTGGGGTGAAGCGTTTGGTGTAGCTGTACACTAAAATAACGGCGAGGGCTACGGGAGAGAGGAAGAAGCAGAGGGTGTTGATGGCGGCGGTGGTGGCAATGAAGAGAAGGCTGGTAGCAATAACGAAGGTGAGGGCGTGTTGGCGTTTAACGATGCCGGCGGGGATTTCGCGTTGGGCGGTGCGGGGGTTGAGGGCATCGTATTGTGCGTCGATATAGCGGTTAAAGCCCATGGCGGCGCTTCGTGCAAAGACCATGCAGGCGACTACGGCGAGGAGGGTTGATAAATGAAAGGGTGTGTTGGTTTGGGTAACACCGAGTGTGAGTCCGAGGAGGGCGAACGGGAGGGCGAAGATGGTGTGGGAGAATTTCACCAGTTCGAGGTAATGGCCAAGGGTTTTAAACACGAAGGAAGTTTAAGAGGGGGTAAAGATACGAATGGGATGGAGGTTTTTTATCACAGAGGGATGGAGGGGTTTTCACAGAGGGGTGGAGGTTTTTTATCACAGAGGGGTGGAGGTTTTTTATCACAGAGGGGTGGAGGTTTTTTATCACAGAGGGGTGGAGGTTTTTTATCACAGAGGGGAGTAAAAAAATAAGTGATAGGTAAGCGACTATAAGTGTTTAAAAAATACCTATTAGAAGTCAGTGAATCAACTTTGAAGATCAAAAATTAAGTTGATGGAAAATGAGAATGTATTGACGCATGCGGTTATTGGATTGGCCATGAAAGTTCACAGCCAATTGGGTCCGGGCTTGTTGGAAAAGGTGTATTTGGAGTGTTTATATTTCGAACTTGTTGAGCATGGATATACGGTAGAAAAACAAAAGAATATTTCGGTTTCCTATGAATCCTTGCAAATTCCAATGGGATATAAGTTGGATTTGTTGGTTGATAATTCGCTTGTTGTAGAGGTAAAAAGTAGCGAGAGTATTCATCCATTATACATAGCCCAAACATTGACTTACATGAAACTGGGGGATTATAATTTAGGGTTGATTTTAAATTTTAATGTAGTTTCCTTGCGTTTGGGCATCAAACGATTGATACGTTGATTTTAATATCAATTTTATATGCTAATTCGTCAGGTGGGGTGTTTTCAAATAATTTCTTGAAGAATATGTTTTTAATTACTTATTTGCAATTTCATTGGGATTAAAATTTATTATTATCTCTGTGAAAAATCCTTCTTTTCTCTGTGATAATAGCGAATACCATTCGCCTTAAATTCCTCCTTTCCTTTGTGAAAAAACCTCCTTTCCTCTGTGATATTATCGAATACCATTCGCTTTAAAAACCTCCTTTCCTTTGTGAAAAAACCTCCTTTCCTCTGTGATTATTGGGGGAATGTAATTCACCCTAAATTTCTTTGTGTTAATACCTCTGTCCCTCAACACATTTTATTTATATTTGCTCTCCCATGGCCGATAACTACGTTGTTTCCGCAATTAAGTACCGCCCGCAACATTTTAATACTGTTGTGGGGCAATCGCATATTACAACAACCCTAAAAAACGCCATTAAAACCGGCCAATTAGCGCATTCCTTTTTGTTTTGTGGTCCGCGGGGCGTTGGTAAAACAACCTGTGCGCGGATATTGGCTAAAACCATTAATTGTACTAACCGCACTGCCGAAGGCGAAGCCTGTGATGCTTGTCCGAGTTGTGTTTCCTACCGCGAAAACACCTCGTTTAATGTACACGAACTCGATGCGGCGTCGAACAATGGCGTAGATGAGATGCGCGATTTGACGGATAGTGTTCGATTTGCGCCACAAGGCGACAGTAAGTACAAGGTGTATATTATTGATGAGGTGCACATGTTATCGAATGCGGCCTTCAATGCCTTTTTGAAAACGCTCGAAGAACCGCCGCCACATGCCATTTTTATATTGGCTACTACCGAGAAACATAAAATACTTCCCACCATTTTATCGCGGTGTCAGATATTCGATTTTAATCGGATCACCACACGCGATACGGTTGATCACCTCGCCGATATTTGTGGCAAAGAAGAGATAACGTTCGAACGGGAAGCGCTTCATATAATTGCTCAAAAAAGCGAAGGGTGTATGCGTGATGCCTTGTCTATTATGGACAAGATTGCCAGTTTTACAAACGATCAAATTACGTATGCCTCTACGGTAGAGCATTTAAATATTCTCGATTACGATTATTATTTCAAGTTGTTCGATTTGTTGATGTTGGAAGATTTATCGGGGGTGATGCTGTTGTTTGATGCCATATTGGCGAAAGGTTTTGAAGGCGATATGTTCTTAAATGGATTGGCCGAACATGCCCGTAATTTGATGATGTGCCAAGATCCGCGTGTAGCCAAACTGCTCGATTTACCCGATAATATCAAGGCGCGTTATTACGAGCAAGCCACTCAAGTGGGGTCGGCGTATTTGATTAATACGTTGTCGGTGGTGAACCAAGCGGAAATCAATTATAAGATGGCTCGCAATCGGCGTTTGCATGTGGAGTTGGCTTTGGTGAAACTCACGTATTTGCAACAAGCAGTAACGGTATTGAGCGAAGAGGAATCGTTATTAAAAAAAAAATTGTAAGCGGGCTTAAAGAAACCTTGTACTCGTATCGAACGGGTAAGGTGGTAAAAGTGCAAACAGATAATGCGCCCGTTGCGGAAAAACCTGCGGCCCAAGGGCCCCCGGTAACAACGTCAACACCTGCCCCAGCTCCAGCTTCCCCTCCTCCAACTGCGCCTGTTTCGAATGTATCGTTGACAGGTATTCGTAATTCGCTTAAAGATCAGGCCCGACAGCAACATGAAGCTAAAAAAGCAGCACAAGCTAATCGGCGCGAGGTAAACGCCGACAATTTAATTTCGGCTTGGCATGAAGCCATTGAAAAAGTGGCGGCCGATAAAGGCATGTACAAAGCGTCTTTGTTGTTGAGCGATGTTACCTATGTGCATCCAACTATTCAAGTAGCGGCATTATTATCGTGTTTCGATTTTATAAAACAACGCCGTTTAGAATTATTGAATTTCTTCAAACATCATTATTCCGATGAGGCGTTGAATGTGGTTATAGATCAAAAAGCCGATGAAGAACCCAAGGAACGCATACTCAGTACCCGCGAAGTGTTCGAAACAATGGCACTTAAAAATCCTGCTTTAAAGGCCTTGAAAGAGCAATTGGGTCTCGATTTAGAATTGTAACACTATTTATGGCCTATTAAAAAAAATTGGCCTCCATAACCCGTTGCGAGGTGCTACCTTTGTGGTACAAAATTAAAATACTATGGCATTTACTTTACCGGCACTACCTTATGCCCACGAAGCGTTAGAACCGCATTTCGACACCATGACTATGCAAATTCATCATGGTAAACACCATCAAGCGTATGTAGATAATTTAAACAAGGCGTTGGAAGGAACCGACCACGCTAATGCGAGTTTAGAAGAACTCATGGCTATGATGTCGAAATTACCAATGGCTGTTCGAAACAATGGTGGTGGTCACTATAACCACAGTTTATTTTGGCAATTGTTATCACCTCAAGGGGGTGGTACACCAAGTGGTGCATTGGCCGAGGCAATTGAATCGCAATTAGGTGGTTTCGAGGCGTTTAAAACTGCTTTCGCACAAGCCGGCATGACGCGCTTTGGAAGTGGCTGGGCATGGTTATGTGTTAAGTCCGATAAAACCTTGTGTGTGTGCAGTACCCCCAATCAAGATAATCCACTCATGGATCTCGCTGAATGTCCGGGTACCCCTATTTTAGCGGTAGATGTTTGGGAGCATGCTTATTATTTACATTATCAAAATCGCCGTGCCGATTATTTGTCGGCTTTTTGGCAGGTTGTGAATTGGGCTGAAGTGAGTCGTCGGTACGAATCGCTTGTTTAATTAATACAATAACTATTTAAAAACCGCGTAGTGCTATACTATGCGGTTTTTTTTGTGCATGATGTATGTAGACTTAATGAATGGTTCCATGTAGATTTTTGTCGATAACACTACAATTCGAACTAGTTTTATAACAGAGTATTATGTGGGTTAAAAAATTAAAATATCTTTACGTGGTTATATTGAATTGAACACAATGTATTTATTGCGATGTGTGGGCGGGGTAAAATGAATTTCCATTCTATGACAATTGAACAACTACAACGAAAATTAAAACGGCGCTTGTCTATTTGGCAGGAAAAAATGCATACTCCATCGGCGCAAACCAAAGCAGTTTTGGATGTATGGCAACCCAAAAATCAAACAGAGACTGTCTTGTTGCGGTGGTTCATGACCGAATGGTGCAATTTTAATTGTAGTTATTGTCCGCAAAACCACGATAGAAAAGCGTCTATTGGTAACGGATTTACATCGCATTGTTTCGATAATTTTCCTGTTGAAAAATGGATCGATGCTTTCGATCGACATTTTAGCGATAAACAATTATCGTTGGTAATGACCGGTGGCGAACCCATGTTGGATTTCCAAAACATGCACCCATTTTTAAAACATATGACGGCCCGCAAACAAGTAGTATCGATTCGTATCGATACCAATGCGTCGTGGAAACCCGAAAAGTATACCGATATGGATGTATCGAAAATCACCTTGATGTGTACGTTTCATCCCGGCCAGGTAGACGAAGAGGTTTTTTATGAAAAAATAAAAACCCTATTAAGTTTGAATTTCAAGATTGGCATGATTAATTATGTGATGGATGCCGATAATACGCCGTTGTATCAAACACGTTTTGAACGTTTTGCCGCACTCGGTGTATACTTGCACCCAAATCCGTTGTGGGGTAAACAAGGTGAATATGCACCGGCCGACTTAGCGATGATGAAAAATAGGTTACCAGAGGCCGATTATGTTTACCGCAATGAGATTGCCAAAACAATTGGAAAACCATGTTATTTCCCATCCTTATCGTACGAGATGAATGCAAGTGGTTCAATCCATGCGGGTTGCCTGTATAAGAAATCGGTCAGCTTCTTCGACGAGGAATTAGTTGCTCGTCCTAAAGGTCGTGTTGCTTGTCCGCACCAAACTTGTGTTTGTCTCGACAAATATTCATTTTTAGAAGGCGTTGATCGAAACAACGATTTAGATCCATTGAATGCTTATAGCAAAGCCTTGTGGGAAATTCACTCAAAAAAATAATTAATGAAGGAAAAAGTATCAGCATTTCAAATTAAATTAAATTCTATTTTACGCAAGCTTGGTCATTCAAGAGACCCTGAATTTATTCCTGTTTTCTTTTTTGCACGAAGTGGTTCAACAGTACATGGAGCTACCTTGAATACACACACAAATTGTGTATCATTAAATGAAGCCTTTGAACACTATACCGACGCAGAGGGGGTTCCTTATTTAAAAATTAATCAGCCGAAAAAAGTAGAGGCTTATTTTGAACATTTCAAAAATAATCGACTGCCTCTAACCCGCGAACATTTTTTATCGATTGTAAAACAACATCGCGATTATATTAGGGCTAAAAAAGGAAAATACCTTACCCATTGTTTTATTCAATTTAATGAATTTTATTTTCCAATTTTTCAAGACAAACTCGATTTTGACGCCTTTTTTTCATTCATAGGCCGCGAATTTCCGGGCATGATTTTTATCTCACGAAAAAATAGTTTGGCACAATCTGTAAGTGTAAAACGAGCAAGAGAATTTGAGATATGGCATAGTAGTACGTTGAAAAAAAACCAAGACTTGAAAGAGTCTATTTACTATAATCCAAATGGCCCTTATACAAGCCATTTAGTTACCGGAAATAGCTTAGTGGAATTTTTAGAAAATAAACAGTCGTCTGAAAAAGCAATTCTTGAAACGGCTCAAAAATACAATAAACGACTACTTCATTTGACTTATGAAGATGATATTGAACCTGATGTAACGATTGGAGTGAACAAGGTTATTAATTTTTTTGATATACCCGAATCAGCTAAACCATTAAAAGTGCCTTTGCAAAAAACATCGTTCGGATTAAAAAATGACATATCTAATTACGACGAAATCAGCGCACTATTAAAAGGCACTTCGGTTGAATGGATGTTGACATAATATGCGCTTAAAGAAATTATATCGTTCTCTATTTTCAAATCACTCGATATCGAAGTTGTATTTTGTACATCGCATCGATGAAAATATTGGCGATTTATTATCGGCACCGTATCGCTACTACGAATTCGCCAAACACCACATTATAGATATTTGTCACCTAGAGCAAATTAATAAAATACCTTACGGGTCGCATATTATTGTGGGTGGAGGTGGATTAATGATGCCCTATTTTGAACCATACCGAAAGGCCTTGTTGGCTCGCCGTCCGGCCAAATTGGTTTGGTGGGGTGTGGGGGAACGCCATATACAAGATCTTACTACCGCGTATTTGTCTGAACATCAAGCTAAATTCAGCATTCAATCAGGTTTGTTTGCTGCAAACGATTTGGTAGGGTTTCGGCAAACAAGCGCTTATTATCCTTTCTTGCCTTGTGTGAGTTGTAAAGCGATTGAGGCATACCGACTTTCCCATGCCCACGCCACCCATCAGCACGATGTTGTTTTCTTTGAACACCGCGATGTGCCTTTACCGCAAGACGGAAATTACCCGCGTAGAAACAATCTACACAATAACGCATCTGCTGTATTCAGTTACTTAGATAGTGCGCCGGTAGTAGTAACCAATAGTTATCATGGTATGTATTGGTCGTTGTTATTGGGCAAACAAGTCATTGTTGTTCCTTTTTCGAGTGGTATGTATCATCATCCATGGCCCGTGCATCATGCTACAGCTGAAACGTTACCGGAAGTAATTGACAAAGTACGCAATTTGTCATTGCCATCGCAAAATGCCATATTAGCAGATTGCATTGCAAGAAACAATGATTTTTATAAACAAGTTTTACATTACCTTGCTTCTTAGAAATGATTGAGTTGGGGAATAAGAATGTTTTTGTGTATTGGGTAGGTCCATCTTACTCGCTTATCGAGTTACTCCGTAAAATTATGTTGTTTCATTCCAATGGCGGCAACAACTACCAACTCCATTTAATTCATTATCAAAACATCAACGAGTACCTCACCGAATTGCCGGTAGACTTTTACAATTTAATACCGGCCTATCAAGCCGATTATGTTCGCGTAGCCTTGGTTGAACGTTATGGGGGTATTTGGCTCGATAGCGATACTTTAGTGATGAGTGACCTCAGCCAATTATTTTCGATTTTAGAAACACAACAAGGTTTCTTCATTCGCCAAAACAATAACCTACTTTGTAATGGCGTTTTTGGTGCCCGCGCGGGCACTCCATTGTTAGCAGAGTGGCGACAAGCGATGCTGTCCATAATTGCCGAAAAAGGAAACCAGTTGATATGGAGTGAATTGGGTAACCTTTGGCTCGAAGAAAAATATCAAACTACAGATTGGTTCAACGAGTATACCATCTTCCAAGGCCTCGATACCATGTATCCTGCCAATTGGGATGTTTGCGTGGATGCCTATTTACGAGAACCTTATATCCACCATAAGCAATTAATTCGTCCTTTTCAACCCTTACTGGTTTTAGTGGGAACGGTTTACCGCAAACTCGAACATCACAGTATTCCCGATATTTTAGATGCCGACTATCCCCTGAATTACTTTATTAAAAAGTCGTTGGAAGTGGGCTTGGCATACAACAACAAGCCGCTTTTAAAATAGACTAACATAAAAAAGCCCTCGAAAGAGGGCTTTTTTGAAGTGGTGTGGGACGGGATCGAACCGCCGACACAAGGATTTTCAGTCCTTTGCTCTACCTACTGAGCTACCGCACCGATGGGCAGCAAATGTAAGTAAAATCTCGAAATAGACAATATTTTTTTGATTCGAAATGCCGCCTAAGGGCAAAATCGGGCAAATCCTCCTATCTTCACAGCCTTAAATTTAAGTGTATGAATCAATCGTTTGTTAATCGAATCGGTGCCGAAATTGCCGACATCCGCGAAGCGGGTTTGTTTAAAGAAGAACGCATCATTAGCACCGAACAAGCCGCCCATATTGTGGCCAATGGTAAACCCGTGCTTAACTTTTGTGCCAATAATTACCTCGGATTATCCTCGCACCCAAAAACCATCGAAGCAGCCCATAATGCTATTAAAGAACGCGGTTACGGACTCAGTTCCGTGCGTTTTATTTGTGGTACACAAGACATACACAAAGAGCTCGAAGCTAAAATTTCGGCCTTTTTAGGTACAGAAGATACTATTTTGTACGCCGCCGCCTTCGATGCCAATGGTGGACTCTTCGAACCCTTATTGAACGAACAAGACGCTATTATTTCCGACGAACTCAACCACGCCTCCATCATCGATGGCGTACGTTTGTGCAAGGCCGAACGCCATCGGTATAAACACAACGATATGGCCGAGCTCGAAGAAAAACTCAAAGCCACCCAACATTGCCGCAACCGTATGATTGCCACCGACAGTGTATTTAGTATGGACGGCACCGTGGCCCAACTCGATAAAATTTGTGCCCTCGCCGAACAATACGATGCCATCGTGATGGCCGACGAATGTCACTCCTCCGGCTTTATGGGTAAAACAGGCCGTGGTGTTCACGAACTTTGCGGTGTGATGGACAAAGTAGACATCATCACCGGTACCCTCGGTAAAGCCCTCGGTGGCGCCAGTGGCGGTTTCACCTCAGGAAGAAAAGAAATCATCGATATGTTGCGCCAAAAATCGCGCCCGTATTTATTCTCCAATACCGTGGCCCCGGCCGTAGTAGGCGCCTCCATCGCCGTGCTCGATATGCTCAGCGAAACCACCGACCTCCGCGATAAACTCGAATCGAATACACAATACTTCCGCGAACACATTCAAGCCGCCGGTTTCGATATTAAACCGGGCATCCACCCCATCGTACCCATCATGTTGTACGATGCCGTGCTCGCTCAAAAAATGGCCGCCCGCATGCTCGAAGAAGGCATCTATGTGGTGGGCTTCTTCTTCCCCGTAGTGGCCAAAGGCAACGCCCGCATCCGCGTACAAATCAGCGCCGCCCACAGCCGCGAAGACCTCGACCGTTGCATCGCCGCCTTCACCAAAGTAGGTAAAGAACTCGGCGTAATTCAGTAAACAGTGTCAGCGAACAGGAAACAGGGCGTCTATATATAGTCGCCCTTTTTTCTGTTCCCTGCTCCCTGTCCCTGTTCCCTGTCTTGGGCGGCGGCAACTTCCTCTCTTTCATCAGCCATTATCGCGCTATACGCTCCAAGCTTGTTGCGGGCCTCTGGCTTCGACGCCGGCCCGCAACAAGGCTTTCCGCTGCTATCGCGGCCGCAAATTCAACGGCATCTCTTTCATTAAAAAATGAACGATATTTGAATAATTAATTCATGCAACATCTCGAACCTTATACCATCCGAACCGTACCGAAAGGTACTATCTTGCTACGTGCCGGTGAGGTAAGCGATGTGTTTTTTCGTGTACTAAAAGGTTGTTTAAAAAGCTATGTGGTCGATAAATCGGGTAAGGAACACATTGTTTATTTCGCCCCCGAAGATTGGATTATTTCCGATATGGATAGCATCCTGAATCGCCTTCCGGCCACAGTGACCATCGAAGCTATTGAAGAAAGCGAAGTGGGTTTTGTACACCGTAAAACCATCGACGAAATGCACGGTTTCGATCGGGCCGAATTGGTGGAAATGAACCAGAAATTATTTAAACATACCATCGCCATCAATAAACGCCTCATTGGTTTGTTGAGCAATACCGCCGAAGAACGTTATCGGCAATTTACCGAAACCTACCCCACCCTCGTACAACGCTTACCATTAAAATTAATTGCTTCGTTTATTGGTATCACCCCCGAATACCTCAGCGAAATTCGCCGTAAATGGGCGAAGGCTAAGTAATTTCTTAAACTAGCTTAAGACTTCTTGCTATTTAGTAGATTAATTTTGATTTCTAAAATTTCAATCATGACGCGCAATCAAAAAATAGTGTATTGGTCCCTTACAGCATTAATTGGACTCATTTTTATTGGCAGTGCCGTGGGTAAGCTCATGCCGGGTTCCGGTGCTACCGATATGGCCACCCAAATGGGCATTAGTGTAGCTACAATTAAAGCAATAGGTACGGTGGAATTAATCAGTGTATTGTTGTTTATTTTTCCTCGCACGGGTGTTTTGGGGACTTTATTATTAACGGCCTATATGGGCGGTGCTATTGCAGTTCATGTAACCAAAGGATTGCCTTTAGCGGCGCCTATGATTATTGAATCCATCTTGTGGTTGGTTGCCATCTATCGTTTCCCTGAATTGAAGAAACGCTTGTTTGAAGGGAATACAGCAATGTAAATTGTTCTTATATCTCGCTGAGTCCCTTGCAGGAGACTCAGCGGGGAAATAAAGGGAATACAGCAATGTAAATTTTTCTTATATCTCGCTGAGTCCCTTGCAGGAGACTCAGCGGGGAAATAAGGGTGCGCCCCTACAAATCTGTTTACGGACACTGCTTCTGTTCCTGTTTTTACCTACCGCCTCATGCCGAAGGCATACCTCCATAACCCCTCACCCCTATCAACTCTTAATCCTCTGTGATAAATTACGCCACGGGCAGCCACAAGGGCGATCTCTTTACCCCAACGGCTTCTGTTACCTTTTTTCCCCCAACTGTTTCTATACTATCTTTACGTTTCTAATTTTAATTCATGAAACGTATAACAATGTTGGCTATTGCCACAATGAGTTTGTTCACATCCACGAACGTGAATGCTCAATCGAAATCGGCTCCATTTAATGTATTTGCTGAATCGTTTTCCGATTTGCAAGTACTTCGCTATCAAGTACCCGGTTTCGATCAACTAACCCTCAAAGAAAAAGAACTCGTTTACTATCTCAACGAAGCGGCCATGAGTGGTAGGGATATGATTTACGACCAAAAATCAAAAAACGGTATCTTGCTCCGCAAAACCATCGAGGCCATGTACGCAGCCGGTGGTTCGGGTGCTGAATGGAAAAAATTCACCGATTATTGCGGTCGCTTTTGGTTCAGTAATGGTAACCACCATCATTATGGCAACGAAAAATTTGTTCCTACATGTACCTCCGATTTTTTTAAAGCCCAATTGCTGAAATGTAAGCCGGGTAGTTTGCCACTCGATGCCAACGAAAATATCATTCAATTTTGGACACGTGTTAAACCCTTGTTTTACGATTTGAGCGTTGAACCAAAATGCGTTGATTTGCGTGCCGATATCGATAATGTGGTAGCCTCGAGCAATAATTTTTATGAAGGGGTTACGCAAAAAGAAGTGGAAGCTTTCTACGATAAAATGCCTACAGCTGGGAATGCGCCTAGCTGGGGACTCAACAGCAAAGTGGTGAAAGTAAACGGCCAATTGCAGGAACGTGTTTGGAAAAGTGGCGGCATGTATGGAGCTGCCATCGACCGTGTAATTTTTTGGTTGAGCAAGGCACAAAATGTAGCTGAAAACGATGCTCAAAAGAAATCGATTCAGTTATTGATTCAGTTTTACCAAACAGGCGATTTGAAAGTATTTGATGAATACAGCATTGCTTGGGTGAACGATACTAAAAGTAAAATTGATGGTATTAATGGTTTTATAGAAGTGTACCTCGATGCCATTGGGAAGAAAGGGAGTTACGAAGCCTATGTAAGTATTCGCGATGAAGAAGCTACCAAGCGCATCGCGGCTATTGCCAAAGAGGCTCAATGGTTCGAAGACAATTCGCCCTTGATGGAGCAACACAAAAAGAAACAAGTAAAAGGGATAATTGCCAAGGCTATTAATGTAGTGGGCGAGAGTGGCGATTTAGCGCCTACCACCGCCATTGGTATTAATTTACCCAATGCCGATTGGATTCGGAAAGACCATGGTAGTAAATCGGTTTCGTTGAGTAATATCATTAGTAGTTATAACAGTGCCTCATCGCAAAAAGGAACCCTCGATGAATTTGGTTTAAACGACGAAGTAAAAAGCCGAATGAAGAAATATGGTAACCTATCGTCTGATTTGCATACCGATATGCACGAATGTATTGGTCACGCATCTGGGCAAATTAATCCGGGTGTGGAAACCACCGATAAAACCTTGAAGAATTATGCGTCGTGTTTAGAGGAAGCCCGTGCCGATTTAGTGGCCTTGTATTATGTAATGGACAAAAAGTTGGTGGATATTGGTGTGATGCCGTCGTTGGAAGTAGGTAAAGCCGAGTACGACAGTTATATTATGAATGGTTTGATGACGCAATTAACCCGCATAAAATTGGGTGATGATATTGAAGAAGCGCATATGCGTAATCGTCAATTGAATGCCATGTGGGTTTACGAAAAAGGAAAGAAAGACAAGGTGATAGAGTTTGTGAAGCAAAATAATAAAACCTATGTTCGTATTAACGATTACAACAAATTACGCACCTTATTTGGCGAGTTGTTGCGCGAAATTCAGCGTATTAAATCGGAAGGTGATTATGCTGCCGGGAAAGCCTTGGTTGAAACCTATGGTGTAAAAGTAGACCGTACCTTACATCAAGAAATTTTAGCGCGTTACAATACCTTGGGTATAAAACCCTATCGTGGATTTATTCAGCCTAAATTAATTCCTATTATGAAAGACGATAAAATAGTGAATGTGAGCATTTATTATCCAACCTCGTTCTTTGCGCAAATGATGGAATATGGACGTAAGTACAGTTTCTTACCGGTTAATAATTAATTGATTTCAATGGAGTATAAAACCGGTTGCTTGCAACCGGTTTTTTTATGCTATACTGTATTATCTTTAGGGAATGCGTGTACTCTATTTTATACTATTTTCGATGGTAATGATATCGTGTTCGAAAAGCAAAGGCTATACCTGTTCGAGCGATTGCGAGAACATCACTTTGCAAGTGAATTTGATACAACAAAACGGAATGGGCGCTTCATTGAAAGTACCTTATAGTATTTATTTTATAAAAGAAACTACCCAGTGGTTCGATTATCCGGGCACGGAATATGAGGTGGCCACGGGCGAAACCGATGCATCGGGTTTATTACGTAAAATAGTGAAAGTAAATAAAGATGAATTAGACGGAGCGAAGGGTTTATACATTCGATTGTATCCTACCACATCGGTGCAATTATGTAAGAACCCGGCGTTGTTGATGGTACCTTCGGTACCGGTGAATAATACCGCGCAGTTTACGATGGAGGCCTACAGTAAAAAACCGTTCACCCTAAATTGGACAAAACAAACCACGGACGTATTCGACCAAACGGAGTTATTGTACGGAACACCTACGGTATGCACCTATGGCTTTGCCGGTGAGCGAAGCATTTCGGGGCTTAGTGGAACAAGCAGTGTGGAAGCCTTATTAAACAGTTATTTATACATCACCATCAAAGAAACCAAGTTTGGATCGCCAAACACGTATCGTTGGACGAGTGATTCGGTGTGGGTGGATGCGGGGGTGAATAGTTATGGGGTGCAGTATTAATGAAAGTTCAATAATGTTCCGGACGATGATGGAATAGCCCCGATTGTAGTGGAAATACGGCCCTGAGGAACGAAGGGGCGATTGGAACGAAAAGCGGGACGGTAGATGAAGAGAGAGCGGGACGATGCGCTTCGAAAAAATTAAAATCCGTTCATGACGGCTTCGTAAAAGGCCATGTGTTTTTCTACTTCTTTTTCGATGGGGAAGTCGTTGAGGATGTAATTGCGTATAGCGTTGCGGAGGCTGAGTTGTTCCTCGTTGGGCAGGGTGCAGAGGTGCATAATTTTTTCGGCGAGTTGTTGGACGTTGCCTGTTTCGAAGAGGAGTTCGGGAAAGGTTTGCAGTTGATCGTTGATGCCCGACACGGCGCTACCGAGTACCATTAAGCCGGTGGACATGCCTTCGAGGAGGGCTACCGGTGAGCCTTCGCCTTCGCTGTGGGTGGTGAGTACAAACAGTTCGGCGGTGTTGAGGTAATCGACTACGTTCAAGACTTTACCGGTGAAAATAATTTTGTTTTGTAGGTTTAGGTCGCGTGATTGTTGAATGAGTTTTGCGCCATAATCGCTTTGGTAATTTCCTACAATGAGTACTTTCCAATGGGGCAATTGATGGTGAATGGTGTTAAAGGCATTGAATAAAGTTTCGACGCCTTTAACGGGAACGAGATTCGCTACGCAAATAATCAGGCGGTCTGTGTTGGTGATACCATATTGTGTGAGCATTTCCCGATTGTTGGGTTGCGGTTTGAAGGTATTGGTATCCACGCCGCGCGAAATGAGGTGGACTTTTTTCATGCCGGGGAAAAAATCGCGAATCATTTCGGTGTTTTGTGCTACGATGCCGTGAGCGAGGGAGGTACGGAGTTTCCAACCGTTTTTCGATTTCCCGCCCCAGTTCATATTCTTTTTAGTGTACACCCATTTGCTACCGGCCATGCGAGCGGCCAGGGCTTCGGAATAATCGGGGGCGTAATGAAACGAATGAATAATATCGGGGTTGATTTTTTTGAGTTCGCGCGAAATTGACCAGCACTGTTTTATGCCTTTTATATAGGGTTTAACAGGTGTAGTATAATTGAGTAAATGCACGGGAATGCCCGATTGTTCAACTACTTGAAAGAGAGCCCCTTTGTTGTGCATGCACATGATGTGGGGTTCGTAGCGTGCGGGATTCAGACGTTTGGCAATATTGAGCAAGGCTTTTCCACTACCGGCCGTATCGAAATTGGGGATGGTATAAAGGACTTTAATTTTTTTCATACGTGGTTGTTGAACAACTTAATGCGTATATGTTTTATACCAATCGATGAAGTGTTTGAGTCCCACTTCGAGGGGTGTGTTGGGAGTAAAGCCCGTGAGTTCTTCCGTTTCGTGGGTATCGGCAAAAGTAATGTACACATCTTCGGGTTGCATGGGCATGCTGTTGATGATGGCTTGTTTACCGATGTTATTTTCGAGGATGGCTACAAAATCGCGAACCCAAACAGGGTGTTGATTGCCGAGGTTGAGGATGCGGCTGTAAGAGGCGTTGTTATTGTTTTCGTTTAAGCTAAGGGTGGTAAGGCGCGAAATAGATTCTACGATATCGTCGATGTAGGTGAAGTCGCGTTTTAATTGGCCATCGTTGAACAAGCCGATAGCTTCGCCACGTGAAATTTTTTCGGTGAAGCTGAAGTAGGCCATATCGGGGCGGCCCCAAGGACCATAAACAGTGAAGAAGCGCATACCGGTACAGCGGAGTCCGTATAAATGGGCGTAGGTATACGCCATGAGTTCGTTGCTTTTTTTGGTTGCGGCGTAAAGCGAAACAGGTTCGTCGGTACGGTGTTCGGTTTTAAACGGAATTTCTTGGTTGTTGCCGTAAACGGAACTGCTGGAAGCGTATAATAAACGGTGTACGTTAAAGTGACGGCACATTTCAAGGATATTGAAAAAGCCGATAACGTTCGATTGAATATAGCTTTGTGGGTTGGTGATGGAGTAGCGAACACCGGCTTGGGCGGCGAGGTTGATAACGATATCGAAAGGATATTGGGTAAAAATTTCACGAAGGAGGGCTTCGTCGGTTAAATCGCCTTGAATAAACGAGAAGCCGGTTTTGCCGTGAAGGGTTTCGCCGTATTTTAAAGCATCGGTTTGGACGCCTAAATTTTTCAAACGGCCATGTTTGAGCGAAACGTCGTAGTAATTATTGAGGTTATCGAGGCCAACTACCTCAAACCCTTGTTTTAAGAAATGCAGGGTGGCGTGCATACCAACAAAGCCAGCCGCTCCGGTTAAGAAAATGCGTTTAGTTGATTGTTCCAAGAGAAGGGATAAATTTAGAGAACAAGGTAAGGTGAGCGTGTGGAACATGCAAATTTGAAAGCCCATTGTTCGGGCTGAAAAAAATCCAAGAACTTCTTTTCGTCGATATCTGCATACACGTTCCGGTTTTTTTATGGACTTTAATCGTCTTTAAAAGTGGGTGCAAGATAATCTATTTTATTCAATTCGATAATTGGGAGCCTTGGGTTAATTGACCTACATAGACTGCGCAACTTCGTTTAAAAACCCTTTAAATAGGGCATCGCCATCGGGCGTCATATAACTTTCGGGGTGAAATTGCACACCATAAACGGGGTATTGCCGATGTTGAATAGCCATGATGTGGCCTTCGGCAGAACGGGCCGTAATGGCGAGGGTATTGGGAAAAGGATTTTCGCCAACCACCCAGGAATGGTATAAGCCAATGGGTTTTTGGTTGAGGGCATGTAACCAAGTATTATTTATTGTATCGAGAACGTGTAAGGTGGAACGGAAACCGTGGTAGGGCTGGGTTAAATTGATGAGTGGTGCCCCCATTACTTGGGCAATGGCTTGATGGCCGAGGCAGATACCTAAAAGGGGGCGTTGGGTATATACTTCTTCAATAAGGGCACATAAGCAACCCGAT
The DNA here is from genome assembly GCA_044349815.1 of Chitinophagaceae bacterium. Classification (GTDB taxonomy): domain Bacteria; phylum Bacteroidota; class Bacteroidia; order Chitinophagales; family Chitinophagaceae; genus OLB11. The sequence continues at coordinate 23,593 of JBIKQE010000007.1, forward strand.
TCGGCGGGTGTGGCTGGACCGGGCGATAGAATTATGGCATCGTAGGCTAATGCTTCGTGTGGTTCAATGGCATTGTTGAAATGCCGATCGACGTGGGTATAGCCCAAGTGCCGAAGGCGTTCCACAATGTTGAACGTAAACGAATCGTAATTATCGAGCAGAAGGATGCGCATGGGATACAAATATACAAGGAAGCGAGCGCTGAATGAAGTACGAAGCAAATGGAGGAAGACTTGTATTTTTGTGCCTACGTGAATATACATGCTTCCTTGATTAGTCAACTTAATGCGGCCGGTACAGCCGGAAAGCCGTTTTTTTTATTCACCGATTTCGAATTGGA
>JBIKQE010000124.1:0-6628 GCA_044349815.1 Chitinophagaceae bacterium
GTAGCCTAAACAGCCGAAGAGAGTTCCTTCGTTGGGCGGCTGCGGGATGCGCAGGGGAAGCACGCTAGCGCCGGAGTGGGAGCGGAGGCGAGAGCGTGCCGTAGCGAATGCGAAGCCCGTAGCAGCCCGATAGTAGCTGAAGAAAGAGCATCGGCACACAGCCCCAAAAAAATTTAACGAAGGGGGTGGGAACGACTTTCGTTTTTTGATTGATATTTGCAGCTATGAAAAAGGTATTTTTTATTGTTTGGTTTAGTGTGTGGATGGGTGTGATGGGAATGGCCCTGGAGCTGCGTTCGGAGGTGTTGTTGAGCTCGCCCGATACCCATCGGCAATTGACTATTACAGTGGAAAACGGGGTGCCTGAGTTGACGTATTTATACGACGATTTTCCTCTCATTGAACATATTCGTTTGGGGTTGCAACTCAAAGGGTTCTCGGCGCCGGTGTATACGTTGAATGCGCAAACGCTTCGGTCGGTAGATACTTCGTGGAAACCTGTTTGGGGTACGCAAGCCAAAATAAGTGAACGTTACAATGAGGTGCGCCTCGAATTTTCGGAGACGCAAAGTGGTTTGCCCTTGTGGGTGTATGTGCGTTTGTACAACGATGGTTTTGCCTTTCGGTACGAAATACCGGCTCAGCAAACTATAAATAATGTAACTGTTTTAAACGAATATTCGTCGTTTACGTTTCGTGAAAAACAAACGGCATGGTGGATTCCGGCCGACGATGAGAGTTTGGAGAAATTATATCAAACATCGCCTTTGGCCGAAGCGAAACACGTGGCGGCACCTTTGACCGTTAAAAGTGCAACGGGATTTTATACGTCGATATTGGAAGCGGCCATTCAACAATATACTACCATGACCTTGCAACAAGATTCGGTAGAACCACAAACCTATCGGGTACGTTTAGTGCCTTGGGCCAATGGCGATGCCGTGCGTTGCGGCAATTCGTTGCGTTCGCCGTGGCGTGTTTTTGTATCAACCTTGAGTGCGGCCGATTTAATGAATTCGAATATCGTATTGAATTTGAACGAACCCAACCGATTGAAAAATACATCGTGGATTCGACCTATGACCTATTTGGGCATTTGGTGGGAAATGCATTTGGGCTTGTCTACATGGACTGTTGGTAAACGCCACGGTGCCACTACCGCCAACGCAAAACGATACATCGATTTTTGTGCGCAACAAGGCGTGCGGGGTTTATTGATTGAAGGATGGAATACGGGTTGGGATAAATGGGGACAAGAAAAAGCGTTTGATTATGTAACGCCGTCGCCCGATTTTAATTTGAAAGAAGTAGTGAATTATGCGCGATTAAAAGGCGTTGAAATTATTGGTCATTTAGAAACAGGTGGCGATGTGCCTGGCTTTGAAAAAATGGCCGAGAAAGCCTTTAAAAAATACCACGAGTTGGGCGTGCGGGTAGTGAAGTTGGGTTATGCCGGGGCTATTCGTCCTTTGGGGGAGAAGCATCACGGACAGTATATGGTGGAGCATTTACAACGCATTACTGAATTAGCGGCTACCAACGAAATTATGTTGAGTGTGCATGAGCCGGTTATACCGTCGGGCTTATCGCGCACATGGCCTAATTTAATGACGTTTGAAGCCGTACGCGGTATGGAATGGAATGCATGGAGCGAGGGGAATCCGCCTTCGCATACGGCTACCATTCCGTTTGTGCGTGGCTTGGCCGGTCCCGTAGATTATACGCCGGGTATTTTCGATTTAGATTATTCGTTACGGGCGGCACAACGGGTAAAATGGAACGACCAACAAAAGGGAGCTACGGCGGGACACAGCACCTTGATGAATCAGTTGGCCATGATGTATGTATTGTATTCGCCCTTGCAAATGGCCGCCGATTTACCTGAGAATTATAAAGACCATCCGGCCTTTGCGTTGGTGCGCGAAATGCCAACCACCTGGGATGAGAGTAAAACCGTGGAGGGTGAGATTGGGGAGTATGCAGTGGTAGCCCGTCGGAAAGGGGATGTGTGGTATGTGGCCGGTATCAATGGGCTCTTCAGTAAAGAAATTGTTTTCAAACTCGATTTTTTAGAATCGAATGTAGAGTGGGATGGAACTATTTATACCGATACACCCGAATCGCATTACGATAATAATCCGGAGGCTTATGCCATTAATACTTTCCCGATGACGTGGGAGGAAATGGGTATGACCATGATGGCCGGCGGTGGTTTTGTAATGAAGATTACGAAACGCACGAAATAAATTTTATACTACCACATTAATCATTTTGCCTTTTACGAAAATGAATTTTTTAAGGGGTTTGTCTTCCATCCATTTTTGAACAAGCTCGTTGCCTAATACCGCTTCTTGGATGGCTTCTTGGCTGAGGTCGAGCGCAAATTCCAATTCGGTGCGGGTTTTACCTTGAACAGCCACGGGATACGTGAAACTGTTTTCCACTAAGTAGGCTTCGTTGCAGGCGGGGAATTGTGCATCGAGGATAGATGTGGTATGCCCGAGTTGTTCCCAAAGTTCTTCGGCCAAGTGTGGTGCAAAGGGTGTGAGGGTAATCAACAAGGGTTCGAGGATAGCACGCTTGTGGCAATTCAGTTGGGCCAGTTCGTTGGTAACAATCATGAATTGACTGACGGCGGTATTGAACGCAAAGTGCTCAATATCGTATTTGATTTTTTTGATGTGTTTGTGGAGGATTTTTAATTCAGCCGCACTTGGCGTTTCCTCGTTGATGTGTAGTCCTTTTTCGTCGTCGGCAAAGAGACGCCAGAATTTGCGCAAGAAGCGGTGAACCCCTTCAATGCCTTTGGTATCCCAAGGTTTGCTGATATCGATAGGTCCGAGAAACATTTCGTACATGCGGAATGTATCGGCCCCATATTGCGCTACAATGTCGTCGGGGTTCACTACATTGAATTTCGATTTCGACATTTTTTCTACGGCTTCGCCGCAGAGGTATTGGTTGTTTTCTAAAATAAAGGTAGCGTTGGCGTATTCGGCGCGCGAGGCTTTGAAGGCGTCGATGTTTAATACTAAGCCGTCCACCAAGGAAACATCCACATGAATTTCGTCGGTGGCGTATTGGTGTTTGATATTGGCCGAAACAAATTGATTTGTTTTTTGGATACGGTAAACAAAGCGCGAACTGCCTTGAATCATACCTTGGTTGATGAGTTTTTTATACGGCTCATCGAAACCAATGTATCCTAAATCGTATAAGGCTTTACACCACATACGCGAGTAAAGTAAATGACCTACGGCATGTTCCGCACCCCCAATGTAAACGTCCACTTGTTGCCAATAATCGCTGAGTTGACGGTTGCAAAATTCAGTGTTATTGTGCGGGTCCATGTAACGGAGATAATACCACGAACTGCCGGCAAAGCCTGGCATGGTATCGGTTTCGCGTTCAACGAGTGGGGTTTCGTTGGGGGCAAATTGCGGTGCGCCTTGTAAGTTTACCCATTCGGTGGCATTGTCTAAGGGGCCTTTCCCGCCTCGGCCTTGTTGGTAAGAAGCGAGATGGGGCAATACCAAGGGTAGTTCGGTTTCGGGCAACGCCACCGCGGTTCCTTGCGCGGTGTAGGCAATGGGGAACGGTTCGCCCCAATACCGTTGGCGACTAAACCCGGCATCACGCATTTTGAAGTTTACTTTCCGTTTACCGAAGCCTTTTTCTTCAACGTTGTTCAGCATGTGCTTGATGGCTTCGTGCGCGGTAAGTCCGTTTAAAAAATCCGATTGGGTAAGACGGGCTTGTTTATCGGTACAGGCTTTTTCGCTGAGATCCACGCCTTCGAAAATAGCGGGTATGGGTAATTGAAAATGTTTCGCAAAGGCGTAATCTCTATCGTCGCCTGCGGGTACGGCCATGATAGCACCGGTGCCATAGCCGGCTAATACATAATCGGCCATCCAAATAGGCAAGCGTTCGCCGGTATAAGGATGCACCGCATACGCACCGGTAAAGCAACCCGTAATTTGTTTGGTATCGGCTAAGCGGTCGCGTTCACTGCGCGAGGCGGTGTATTGCAAATAAGCATTGGCTTCGTGTTGTTGCTGTTCCGTAATGAGCGATGCAATGGCTTCGTGTTCGGGGGCAAGTACTAAAAACGAAACACCAAATAACGTATCGGGACGGGTAGTGAAAACGGTGATGGTTTTTTCGCTGTTTTCAAGTGCGAATTGTAATTCGGCGCCTTCACTGCGGCCAATCCAATTCCGTTGCATGTCTTTTAGGCTCAACGGATAATCTACTCGGTCGAGGCCTTCGAGGAGCCGGTCGGCAAAGGCGGTGATACGTAAAAACCATTGACTCATAAGGCGGCGTTCAACGGGGTGGCCGCCACGTTCGCTGAAGCCATTCACTACTTCGTCGTTGGCGAGCACAGTGCCTAGGGCTTCGCACCAATTCACATAGCTTTCAGCGCGGTAGGCCAATCGAAATTGCATGAGCAATTGTTGTTGTTCATCGAACGAAAGTGTTTCCCAATTTTTGAAGCGTTCGTCGGTTTCGCGTTTGAACGCTACGAGGCCTTCAATAGGCGTTGCTTTTTTGGTTATTGGGTTATACCAGCTGTTGAAGAGTTGTAAAAAAATCCATTGCGTCCAACGGTAATAGTTGGGGTCGGCAGTAATCACTTCTCTTTCCCAATCGTAACAAAAACCAATGAGGTTGAGTTGTTCTTTGTAGCGTTGAATATTTACACGAGTGGTATCAGCAGGATGTTGCCCGGTTTGTAATGCATATTGTTCGGCGGGTAGGCCAAAGGCATCGAAGCCCATAGGGTGTAATACATTGTACCCTTCAAGACGTTTGTAGCGCGAATAAATATCGCTGGCAATATACCCTAAGGGGTGGCCAACATGTAAGCCTGCCCCGCTAGGATAGGGGAACATGTCGAGTACATAACATTTGGGTTTGCTGAAGTTGTTGGCTACGCGATAGGCCTTGTTTTCGGCCCAAATTGCCCGCCATTTATTTTCGATGGTACTGAAAGAATATTGCATAAAAAAAGGCTCCGAGATGGAGCCTTCAAAGATACATGCTGTTGGGCAAATCGCCGTATTAGTCGGTTATAAACGGATAATCTTCCTGCAGGTAAATGTCTTTGTACAATTCATTATCGTCGGGCCATGGCGAGTTTTCGGCAAATTCTACCGAGTCGTCTACCACCATTTTTACTTTTTCTTGAATGGCTTCTAATTCAGCGTCGGTGGCGTAGTTTTCGGTCCGAATAACATGTAATACATGTTCAATCGGATCTTTTAATTTGAATTCTTCGAGTTCTTCTTTGGTACGATATTTAGCCGGGTCGCTCATGCTATGACCTTTGTAGCGATAGGTTTTGATTTCGAGAAGAGTCGGTCCTTCGCCATCGCGGGCTCTGCGGGCGGCACGTTCAATGGCTTGGTGCACATCTTCCGGACGCATACCATCTACGGTGTCGCCGGGCATATCGTAGGCGTCGGCAAATTTGTAAATATCGAGTACGTTACTGGTTCGTTCTACCGAAGTACCCATGGCGTAATAGTTGTTTTCGCAAATAAAAATTACGGGCAACTTCCACAACATGGCCATGTTGAAGGTTTCGTGCAAGATACCTTGACGGGCAGCGCCATCGCCAAAGAAGCAAAGGGTCACAGAATCGGTGCCTTTGTATTGTTCGGCAAAAGCAATACCGGCCCCTAAGCCGATTTGTCCGCCTACAATACCATGCCCACCAAAGAAGCGATGTTCTTTAGAAAAAAAGTGCATGCTTCCGCCTTTTCCTTTTGTACAACCGGTGGCTTTTCCGTAAAGTTCGGCCATGCAAGCGCGCGGACTAATACCTTTAGCGATGGCTAAGCCATGATCGCGGTAAGCAGTAATCATATTGTCGTCGTCGCGAATGGCGGTCATACAACCGGCCGAAACCGCTTCTTGTCCTATATACAAATGGCAAAAACCACGTATTTTTTGCATGCCATACAACTGCCCTGTTTTTTCTTCAAAACGGCGTTGCAACAACATAATTTCGTACCAGTACATGTACGTTTCTTTTCCGAATTGATTCCCCATCGGTTGAATTTTGAAAAGCGAAGATAAGGGCTTTTCAGTTTCGATAAAAAAATAGCCGTCGAATGACGGCTATTGGTAATTTGATACGGTATTATTTCTTTTTACCGTTGATTTTATAACTGAATCCAACATTGAACACTTGTTTCAATTGGAGCCATCCTAATCGGCTGTAACGGTCTAAAATAGGGTTTCCGTTGATGTCGGTAGCTCCCGAGGAACGCATGTATTTGCCCGGTTGATCGTTGTCGTATACCATGGTGAAGCCCAAACCGGCACCGATGAACTTGCTAACTTTGATTGCAAAAAAGTTATCCCACAACACGTCTACATTGCCTGGATTATCTTTTTTAATCACAAAGCCGGTAGCATCCTTAATATCTTTGGCTAAATAATTGGAATATAAATCCAAGCGAGTCATATAAGTAAGATTTTTATTTAGAACCGCTTTGTATCGGGCCGACATATAAGCTCCGAGTTCCATACGGGCTGTTTTGCCTTGTTCAACACCAAATGCGGGTCCAAATTCAGTATAACGCGAAATCACCGTGGTTAATTTGGCTGCTAATGG
>JBIKQE010000008.1:0-23586 GCA_044349815.1 Chitinophagaceae bacterium
CTCCGTGAATTGGGTTGCAAATATAACATCAATTTTGAGAGAAAATACCAAACCCGTTTATTTTTTAAAAAAATCAGGGTGTATCGCTATCGCGAAAGCGCATTTCGTTCCATTGCTTCAATAAGGCGTCCTGTTGTGCTGTATTCAATCGAGATGTTGCATAGTGCCCGGCTATTTGTTTTTGCCGTAAGGCTTCGTACAAACTAACAGCGCAGGCCACCGAAATATTCAACGATTCCACCATGCCCATTTGGGGAATAATAAAATTGCCTGTGCAATGGGCTAGCAGTTCGGTACTAATGCCGTGTCGTTCGTTGCCGAATACCAGGGCTAATGGTTCGGTTAATGCGAGATCGTATAACGACGTAGCCTCGGCGTTTAAATAGGTGCCATACAATAAAGGGTAATTTATTTTCACGGCAGTAACACATTCTTCCACATCGTTGAATTCATGCACTCGTACCCATTTCATGGCGCCCATCCCTGCATGAAAATTATATTCCTTGGTACGGGGAACTTTGTTGTTAATTACAAATACCTCCTGAATGCCTACGGCATCGCAGGTCCGCAACACCGCCGCTACATTGCGTGGGTCGTGCACATTTTCGAGCACCACGGTTAAATCGGGTTGGCGTTGATGCAATACTTGTTCAATGCGGGTTCGTCGTTCGGGCGTCATAGTATTTCGTTGTCAAAAATAAGGTATGGTTGTAACTTTGCAAGGTGCGAATGCGAATTATAATAGGAATTGGTATTATACTTTCTTGTTTATACGGGTTTAAAAAAGCCGATAAAAAACCAATCACTGAAATTGCATTGGGCGAAAAATTATTTCACGATCCTATTTTATCGGCCGATCATACCCTTTCCTGTGCCTCTTGCCACAAGCCGGCTTTTGCTTTTGCCGATACCTTGGCCTTTAGTGTGGGGGTAGGAGGGAAGCTAGGAACGCGCAATACACCATCGGCCATGAATATGAGTATGCGCGAACATTTTTTTTGGGATGGTCGAGCCGCTAGTTTAGAAGCCCAAGTATCGGGTCCTGTAAGCAACCCCCTCGAAATGAATTTGCCATTTAAACAAGCCGTTCTGCGTGTTCGAAAACAAAAATCATACCGTCGATTATTTTGGCAGGTGTATAAACGCATGCCCGATAGTACACGTGTTGTTCGCGCACTGGCCGCTTTCGAGCGAAGTTTGGAAACGTTCGACACCCCCAACGATCGTTGGTTGAACGATTTGCCCAACGGAATGAGCAACGAACAATTGCGTGGCCGCGAATTATTTATGAGCAACCGCACCCGTTGTTTCGATTGTCATTTTACACCCGATTTTACAGCCGATGAATTTCGAAATATTGGGTTGTTCAATGGTAGTTCTCTCAACGACAGTGGACGGTATCTGATAACGCGCAAGCAAGAGGATATAGGTAAATTTAAAGTGCCCGGTTTACGCAATGTAGCCGTTACTGCACCTTATATGCACAATGGTCAATTCAAAACCTTGCGTGAAGTAATTGACTATTACAATGAACCCAACAAAGTAATCAATAACGCTTTTAATCGAGATACCATATTGCCCCAACAATTGCATTTGACCGAAATAGAGAAACAAGAATTAGAATCTTTTTTAAGGGCCTTGACCGATGCACGCTTTACAAGCGAAAAGAAAAAATAATTTTTTTTAATCCAAATCTTGGTTGTAATGTTGCATACGAAATAAGAGTTCGGGTCTTCACCTTGGCACTCGCCGTCCTGAATATCTTCCCTTAATTTTTTTCTACGAAATTACATTTGAACCCCCTGTTCGTGTTTACGACATACTATTTACATATTTATGAATTACGACATTAAACAATTGAACGACATGATCGTTCCCGAATTGCAGGATATCGCTAAAAAATTATCGCTCAAACTCGGAAAAGAGGTAGGTAAGCAAGACATTATTTATAAAATTCTCGATGCTCAAGCCTTACTGCCACAAGATGAAAAGCCAAAGCGTGGGCGCAAACCCAAATCGGCTGCAGAGGCTGCGGAACCAACCCCTGAACCGAAAGTGAAAGCGGGAGCCACGCAAGAGGCTCCAAGCGATACGGCCGATGAAATGAAAGCAAAACGTGGTCGCAAACCCGGTGCAAAAGCTAAAACGGCAGAAGCCGCTCCCGCCCCTGCAACGCCAACCGAAGAAGCCACTCCCGCTAAACCTGTTCGTGAATCGCGCACACCTGAATTGCCCGTTAAGAAAAATGTAAGCACCGACGATTTAAATTCCTTAGATAAATTATTCGAACAAAGTTTACAACAACACAGTGCACCAACCCGCACACCACGTGTTGATAATCGAAACGATAATCGCACACAAGACAATCGTTCGCAAGATAATCGTACACAAGACAATCGTTCGCAAGATAATCGTTCGCAAGATAATCGGGCAGAGCAACGTAACGACAACCGTAACGAGAATCGTTCGCAAGATAATCGCAACGATAACCGCAACGAAAGTCGTTCACAAGAACCACGTCCCGACAACCGCGTTGAAAACGGTCCGGCGCCCTATGGCAACAACAACCGCTACCGCGATCAACGTCCATACAACAACGAAGGCCGTCCGCAACAACAACAAAATGCGTCAAGCCCTGGCAACATGCCACCGGCCCAACCCGAAGCGCCTAAGCGTATTCCTAAATTCAATTTGGAATTCGATGGACAAGTAAATACCGAAGGGGTATTAGAACTCATGCCCGAAGGCTATGGTTTCTTACGTTCCAGCGATTACGATTATTTAAGTTCGCCCGATGATGTGTATGTATCGCACCAACAAATTAAATCGTATGGTTTAAAAATTGGCGATACCGTTACTGGTGTAGTACGTCCACCTAAAGATGGCGAAAAATATTTTGCCCTTATCAAAGTGGCTACCATCAATGGCAAATCGCCCGAAGAAGTTCGCGATCGCGTTCCCTTCGATTACCTCACGCCATTGTTCCCCTACGAAAAATTAAATTTGTGTACCACGCACGCTAATTACAGTACGCGTATCATGGATTTATTTTCGCCCATCGGTAAAGGACAACGGGGCTTGATTGTGGCGCAACCAAAAACAGGTAAAACCATGTTGTTGAAGGAAGTGGCCAACGCCATCGCCGCCAACCATCCCGAATGTTATTTGATGATTGTACTCGTGGATGAACGTCCGGAGGAAGTAACCGACATGCAACGCAGTGTAAAGGCCGAAGTAATTTCATCGACCTTCGATGAACCCGCCGAAAAACACGTGAAGGTATCGGCACTCGCATTACAAAAAGCCAAACGCTTGGTGGAAGTAGGGCACGATGTAGTGATACTCCTCGATAGTATCACCCGTCTCGCTCGCGCTCACAACACTGTGGCCCCTGCATCCGGCAAGGTGTTAAGCGGTGGGGTAGAAGCCAACGCCATGCAAAAACCAAAACAGTTTTTTGGTGCCGCTCGTAAAATAGAACACGGTGGTTCACTCACTATTTTAGCTACCGCCCTAATCGATACAGGCTCCAAAATGGACGAAGTAATCTTCGAGGAATTCAAAGGAACCGGCAACATGGAATTACAACTCGATCGCCGCTTGGCCAACAAACGAATTTATCCCGCTATCGATATCATGGCGTCCTCCACCCGTCGCGACGATTTATTATTGGGCAAAGAAGTAATGAGCAAAATGTACATCTTGCGCAAATACCTCGCCGACATGAACGCGGAAGAATCCATGAACTTCGTGTTGCAAAACATGCGCTCCACCAAAAGCAACGAAGAATTCTTGGCTACGATGAATAAATAAATTCAAATTAATAAAATTGGTAAATGGCTGTTTTCGAACAGCCATTTTTTTTTGGCGTGCCCCTCGGATCGTCTATTCCCTGTTTGCTGAAACTGTTCCCTGTCCTCGGGGCGGGCTTTCGGCTATAGTAGGCCTAGCCCCCTCGCTCCCAGATTGTTTCCTGCTCGCCGTCTCGGCCTAGCTGCCGCCTCAATCCCTCACGCGGGTCTGCTGCAACATTAATAATCCTATTCTATTTTAGGTGATAACAAAAGAACTTTAATATATTTTTTATATACAGCCTTTAAAACGGCTTGTCCAGTCGTTTGCAAATTTTATAAAATCACCAATTGGCATTTCTTCAAAATCTTCATCGGTATAGATATCGGTCAGGTTAGTTTTCAAATCAGCATTAAACTGATTGAATGCGTTCCAAATAATTGTGGGACCGGGTATTGTTGAATCCGTTTGATTGGAAAACCAATTCCTTACTTTTCTGATTAGAATTTTGGGATCGTTTGCGTGTTCCTCAATATCTTGTCCTGAAATATCTGATATAACCTTTTGGAAATAATATCTTTCTGTGTCTAAAATTAGCGCATGTTTGCTTTTTAATAATGCACTACCAAATTCAGCTGCACCAATATCAAGACCTAATTCAAAAGGCATATTAAATCGGGGTAATTCGGAATTTGATAATTGTTTGTTTCGTGAAATATCATGGATTCCAAATTTTGATTTACGTATGTAATTTTTTATTTGTTGAATCCGAACATTCGAAGATGACATAGTCATTGAAATCAACGGTTTATGTTCTAAATAACAAACAGTAAATACTAATGCCTTTAATAAAGGCTTGTACTCATTATCAAATGGGCAATTAATAAAAACATTATTTGAAAAAGGCATATAAAACTTTAAAATGCCATTCTTTCTGCTACTTGCCCAAATTCAGTATGGATAATGACTTCTCCCTTTTTATTCACAGCAAATGTTGTGGCGAAATCAATAGCTTTTTGCTTCGTTTCAAAGATTTTTAAGGCCTTTATACTTCCTTCTGAAACAACAGACCATTTACTTGATTCGTTGGCTATTACATGATAACGTGCCAAAGAAGAATGGGCTCCACGAGCAACTAATTCCCCCAATTTTTTAGTGTAGATTTTTTTGTTTTGCATAAAGTAAAATTACTAATTTTTTTAAAAATTGATTATTTTATTACTAATCTTTTAGTAGGAATAAATTGATACATGATATCAGCGTTAAATTTGATATCCTAGTTCAGACAAAAAAAGCTGACTAAAATTTCGGACGCTGAATGTTAGCCGGGATGGTAGTGAAAAGCTCCGCTTAGGCGGACTTGTAACGGACAGCGCGACAGGTGCTGAGTATAGTGATAGCGATGCGCTTCTAATTATAACATTATCGTAAATCTGTTTACAACTAACTGCTTATGTTCCCTGTTTTTACCCAGCAATCGATACCCCAATAAAATGCCCAATACCAAACGTTACTGCCGCGGCAAGCAACCCGAACAATACTTGTCTAAAGCCCGAATACCACACATTCTTACCGGTAAATAAGGTGATGGCAGCGCCAATAATAAACAAGCCAACAGCACTGCCTGCGGCACTCCATAAAATAGCGGCTTGTCCAACAACAAAAAAGAAAGGTACTACGGGTATAATGGCACCAACGGCAAACAAGATAAATGAAGTAACAGCCGCTTCCATAGCAGAACCTTGAAGATCGTCGGGATTGATTCCAAGTTCTTCGCGCACCAACAAGGCGTGCGCTTGTTCTTTGTTCTGTAACACATCGTGGGCCATTTGCTGTGCTTGTTCGGCGGGTATACCTTTAGCACGGTATATCAAGGCCAACTCTTGTTTCTCGCCTTCAGGGTTCGATTCCAACTCCTCCATTTCCAATGCCATCTGATTTTCGTACAGCTCTTGCGAACTTTTTACCGAAATCCATTCGCCCATGGCCATCGATAAGGCACCGGCCATTAAACCGGCTAAGCCGGTAAGTAATACTTCATCGCCACCTTGCGTTGCACCGGCTACACCCATCACTAAACTAAAGTTCGAAACGAGTCCATCGTTGCCCCCCAATACTGCTGCACGCAAGGCATTACCACCTACGGAGCGATGTCGTTTTTCGAAGCGTGCTAGTTGGGTACCCGAAACATCTTTCCGCTGACTTAATATATTCCGTAAAATTTGTACATGGGCAGTATCGCTGATGGCTTCGGGCTGTGCATGTTGTTCACGGGCTTTAATTAAAGCGCCCGATAAACTTTTTTCGGTGTCCATCAATGCACCTAATACATAATCGTTGCCCATAATTTTGCCAATACGCACCAAGGTGCGGGCACGCCACGAGGGCTTGGGCAATTGGGCTTCGCTTAATCCGTTTTTTTTAGCAAATGCTTTTGCATGCCCCTCTTCAATGCCACTCATTTCGCGAAATATATCGGCAATGGCTTGGTCTTTTTCGCTATCAGCTAAAACACCATACAAGTGGGCCGCATCTACTTCGGTTTGAATGTTTTTTAAGTTGAGCATGGTTATATTTTATTCAGGTATGTTACATCGTTTTTAAGGCATCGTACAATTTCCAAACATCTAAATAGCTGTTGTACAAAGGTACAGGTGCAATTCGAATTACATTGGGTTCGCGCCAGTCGGCAATAATACCCGCTTTACTGAGTGTTTCAAAAACGGCTTTCCCATTCTTTTTAAACAACAACGATAATTGACAACCTCTGGCCAGGGGATTACTTGGTGTAATTATTTCGAACGATAAATGCGTGAGTTGTTTTAATAAGAACTCGGCATAAGCCGTTAAACGAAGACTCTTCAAACGAAGGGCTTGCATGCCTGCTTTATCGTATACATCCAACGAGGCCCGTAAGGCCGTCATATTAAATACTTGCGCATTGCTCATTTGCCAACTCTCCGCCGTTTTCATGGGTTTAAAACCCTTCTTCATTTTGAAACGTGTTTTTTCGTCGTGGCCCCACCAACCTCCTAAGCGGAAGGTATCGGCTTTTTTAGCATGCCGTTCGTTTACATAAATGCCACCTACGGCGCCGGGACCGCCATTCAAATACTTATACGAACACCAACAGGCAAAATCTACTTTCCATTTATTTAATTCCAACACGCAATTACCAACGGCATGGGCTAAATCGAAACCTACTTTAGCCCCAACACGATGTGCGTATTGGGTTATTTTTTCCATATCGAAAAACTGTCCTGTATAATAATTCACACCTCCCATCAATACCATGGCCAATTGCTTGCCATGTTTTTGAATAGCGGCTTCAATGTCTTCGGTACGCAAGGTGTATTCGCCATCGCGCGGACTCAATTCAACAATTACTTTTTCCGGGTCGAGGCCATGCAGTAAGGCTTGTGTTTCCATGGCATACTGATCGGACGGAAAGGCACCGGCTTCCATAATAATTTTAAAACGTTGCTTTGTGGGTCTGTAAAAACTTAACATCAACAAGTGCAAGTTTACCGTGAGGGTATTCATGGCCACCACTTCAATGGGTTTAGCGCCAACTAATTTGGCCAACGATTCGGTAAAAAAATGATGATACCCAAACCATGGTCGTTTGGCTTGAAAATGGCCTTCAACGCCAAATTCAGCCCAATCGTTGAGTTCTTCCAACAACATGTTTTTTGCTCCTTTGGCTTGCAAGCCCAAGGAATTACCACAGAAGTAAACAGCTTCTTTTTTACCGTGTTTCGGAAAAATAAAATGGTCGCGGTATTCGGCTAAGGAGTCACCTTTATCTAATTCAATAGCGTATTGACGTGTTTGTTTGAAGTTGGCATCATAAACAATCATAGGGGCGTATTATTTTTTTACAAAAATAGGGTATTGCCCATACGCATGAGGCAGTAAGGGCATTTATTTCTAATAGGTAAATAGCTTATTGTTTTTTTTGAAGCTATTCAGCGCTTCACGTAAAACAGCATCGTGTGGCCACGAAAACATCACTTGTCCGTTGTGCCCAAATACCACATTAGCCCACTCGGCTAAGGCCAATTGCGTGAGGTAGGGCGTTTGTTTTGAGCCCCAGAATCGAACAGAATCCGGAAGCTTTCTTTGTGCTTGGTTCAAGGCAGTTAGCCATTGTTGAGGTAAGCGAGCTTGTTGCCGCATGGCTTGTAACGAATTGAAGGAGGGTATTTCTTTTTGTTGTTGATTGACCAAATCAAACACCGTTTTACGAATAAATAAATTATCCGGCACGTCTTCAATATGTTCGTAGGTATCAATATCAACATCGGGTTCAATACCACGGCCCGACCATACTTTGCGGTGTAAACGACGGGTAAATGAGGGAATCCGATGGGCGGTGTCCAACGAAAGTTCGCTGTTGAAATAGGCTTGATGACTTACGGCATCGTAGGGCCTTTGAATAAATCGTCCGCTGGGTAAGTAGTAACGTGCTGTGGTAATCCGAATGGCATCGCCATTGGGTAAATCGAATTGCTCTTGCACCAATCCTTTACCAAAACTCCGCTTCCCGAATACTTGTCCACGATCGTAATCTTGCACCACCCCGGCTAAAATTTCGCTGGCCGAGGCCGATTCCTCGTCTAATAAAACAATGAGGGGGCCTGTTTCAAACAAACCCGCTTGTCCTGCCATTAGGGCTTCTTTCCCCGATTGGTCGCGGGTATAAAACAAGGTGTCGTTTCCGCTAATTAATTCGTCGGCTATTTGGGCTACCGCATCCATATATCCCCCGGGGTTAGCGCGAACATCGATGATTAATTTTTTTAGTCCTTCTTGTTTAAGTTGCTTCAAGGCATCATGAAATTCTTGGGCTGTGGTTTCGCTGAAGCTTTCGATGGCAATTAATCCGGAACAGGAATCGAGCATAACGTGGGCTCGTATACTGCTTCGTTCTATTTTCTTGGGGGTGCAAATTACGGTTTTGGTTATCCCCTTGGCATTGCGAACGAGGAGCTTGATGGGTTGGGGTGTTTCGCGCTGAATATTTTTTCGAAGAACACTATCGGCGTATTCGTTGGCGCGAATAGGGGTTTGGTTGATTTCAATTAATTGGTCGCCTACTTGTAAGCCTATGTTTTGTGCCGGACTGCCTTGTAGTATTTCGCCCACATACAGGGTGTCGAGAAAAGAAAAGTAAATAATTCCCAACCCATAAAAACTCCCTTGTAAGGGTTCGTTCAGGGCTTGAAGTTCTTTGGCTTGAATATAATGGGTGTGCGGATCGAGGTGGTTTAGGATGCCTTCCACACCATATTGGTAAATGGAGTCGGCTGGTAGAGGGTCTACATAATACAATTCCAACAGGGCCGATAAATACAATAATGGATTGCTAGCTAAATCGTTGTTGGGGTCGTTGAGCGATTGGCGGCGTGCGAAAAAGAATCCGAGGGTGATACCTAAAACCAAGCAAATGCCTGCTATGATAGGAACCCAGAAAGTTTTGATGCGAGAGGTAGGCACACAGCAAACAATTACTGCACCGTGAAGGAACGGGTAACTGAATTGGTATCTTTGAAATTAACATCACCCACCAACAGTTTAACACTGAAGTTGCCGGCTGTGGTTGCAAGCAATTGCGTGTGGCGGGTTACTGCAACACCATTGGGTAAGAACCAAGTCCATTTACTGTAATTGGTAGCACAATTGAATAAGAAGATAGTATCGCCGACTTTCACAGTCGATTTAGACATCTCGAAGCAAGCCTTTGGAGAAGTATCTTTTGAGCAGGCGCTCGCCAAAAGAAGCATAACAAGAGCTAGAAGGGGACCAATTCGAAACATGTATCCAATAATTTAAGTGCTAATATAACACGCTTTTTTTAAAATTGGGGTTTAGAAGCCGATTACAATAAAAATACTTTTCGATTGCTTAGTTTTTTATGGTCTATCAAGCGGCAATCTACCACAATGGGGATGTTTTTGGTCATGGCGGGGAGCTGCTTGACGTATTCCTCTACTTTATGGCCTCCTTTAATCATCCAAATAAAATCGATGTTTCTCAATTCGGGCAGAATGTAATTGGTTTTAGATCGGGAAGCAACCAGGTAGTGTTGAATTTGGTTAATTGGTTCTTCGTATTCGTATACCACATAATAATCGTTCCCCATTAAGATATCTTGATTGGGGGTGCGTTTGAAATTGAACGGGAGTGTGCCATTTATATGCCATGCCAAATGATAGGGTTCGTGGGGGCATATTAGGCAAAACATCTTGAGGTCTTCGAAGAAATCTTCTTCTACCGCTGTATGATCGAGTTGGAGGCTTAGCGTTTTAGGTTGTTTGCTGGTGGCCATGAGATATGATTTAAAAGGTGAAGACAATTTCGTTGAAGTTGGTTATTTGGTGGTCGATGATGTGAATGCCTTCGGCTTCAAGAAGTTCTTGCATAAGGGTAGGTGTTGCAAAATGATGGCGACCGGTGAGGACGCCGTTTCGATTCACTACACGATGGGCGGGCACGGGTGGCGTTTGGTTGTGCGAGGCATTCATGGCCCAACCCACCATGCGGGAGGTGGCACGGATGCCTACTTTATCGGCGAGGATACCATAGGTGGTAACCTTGCCTGGCGGTATTTGTCGCACGAGGTTGTAGATGCGTTGTGGCCAATCGGGTGGGTTTTTGAGAGGCATAGAGACAAAGGTATTTATTTTCGTCACGGATTGCCGCGGATTTTTTCCGCAGGCTCAAATAAGAATAAATTGGCAATCTGCTCCTTGTATTACTGAAAGTTGTTCCTGCGTTCATGGGCTGCGGGATGCGCAGGGGAAGCTACGCATTGCGGGAGCGTGAGCGGGAGCAATGCGGAGCCGAAGCGAAGCGGAGCCCGAAGCAGCCCGATAGTAGATGATGAAAGAGAAGAAGCTGACAGCCCCAAAAGAAAAAAAGCCCTTATTTTTACTTTCTTATGCGAGCATTCTGTTTTTTATTGCCTTTGCTGATGGTGTTGGGCGTCAAGGCACAAGTATTGCCGTTGCACCAGCGCGTGAATCCGTTTATTGGCACGGGTGGTCACGGACACACTTTCCCCGGACCAACGCGGCCGTTTGGTGCCGTGCAGTTGAGCCCCGATACGCGTTTGAGCGGTTGGGACGGTTGTGGGGGCTATCATTATTCCGATTCGGTGATTTATGGGTTTTCGCACACGCATTTGAGTGGTACAGGGTGCAGCGATTACGGCGATATTTTGTTGATGCCGATGAGTGAATTTAAGCGGGCGGATAAATATCAATTTGCCTCGCGTTTTTCGCATAAAAATGAAAGCGCCCATGCGGGGTATTATTCCGTTTATTTAGACGACCCAAAGGTGACAGCGGAATTAACAACGACCTTGCATGGCGGTGTACATCGGTATGCATTTCAAGCCAAGGCCCCGAAGTTTTTAGTGCTCGATTTAAAACACCGGGATGAATTATTAGACAGTTATTTTGAACAAGTAGATTTAACAACGATTCGGGGGTATCGTTTTTCAAAAGCTTGGGCTAACGATCAACGCGTTTATTTTGAAATGCAGTTCTCGGAACCGATTGAAGAAATACTCTATGAACCCAAACCCGGAGGAAGTTTTACCACCGCTGTGGATACGCGCAAAGCGTATCAAGCAATTATTCGGTTTAAAAATAAGGCCAATGCTACGAATACATTGCTGGTGCGTTGTGCCTTGAGTCAGGTGGATGAAGCAGGCGCTCACTTAAATTTAATTTCCGAAATGCCACATTGGGATTTTAATCGCTACGTTTCGGAATGTGAAAAAGCCTGGGATAAGGAACTCGGAAAAATTAAACATAACGGCAAAGTGCCTGTGAATGGGAATGGTGCGCGTCGGGCGATTTCGACGAACGATGACATTGTTTTTTACACCGCCTTGTATCATTGTATGATTCATCCGTCGTTGGCGAGTGATGTGGATAATCGGTATCGGGGGCGCGATAATAAAATACATTCCACGCAAGGCGAATTTGATTATTACACGGTGTTCAGTTTATGGGATACCTACCGCGGTTTGCATCCGTTGTTGACGTGGATGGATAAAAAACGCACACGCGATTTTATTCAAACCTTTATTCGGCAATATGAAGAGGGGGGGCGTTTGCCCGTGTGGGAATTGAGCAGCAACGAAACCAATTGCATGATTGGCTATCATGTGGTGAGTGTGATTTGGGATGCGTACAACCGTGGAGTGCGTGGCTTTGATGCGGAGAAGGCGTATGAAGCGATGACGAAAATTGCTACCCATTATACCGATTATACAGGCTCGGGACAGCAACTGGATATGAAACCTGATGCGCAAAAACGCGCTGCCGATTGGGAAGCCTTGCAAAGTTATTGTCGGTATGGGTATGTGCGTTCCGACGATGCTCATGAAACGGTAAGTAAAACGTTAGAGTATGCCTACAACGATTGGTGCATTGCCCAAATGGCGAAGGCCTTGAAGAAAGACAGCGATGCGGCGTATTATACGCGTCGTAGTTATTCGTGGATGAATGTGTACGACCCAACAACAGGCTTTATGCGTGCCCGAAAAAATGGGGCTTTGTATGAACCCTTCTCGCCGTACACCGTTGATAATAATTTTACGGAAGCGAACAGTTGGCAATACAGTTTTTACGTGCCGCATCATTTGGATGCCTTGATTGCAATGAGTGGCGGTGAAGAGGCCTTCGAGAAAAAATTGGATGCCTTGTTTACGGCTAAAACGCAAACCGAAGGGCGGGAGCAAGCGGATATTACCGGCCTTATTGGACAATACGCGCACGGTAATGAACCAAGTCACCACATTGTGTTTTTGTACGATGCATTGCGGAAGCCTGAAAAGAGCCGGCGCTTGCGCGAAAAAATTGCGCGTGAATTTTATACCAATGCGCCCGATGGCTTGATTGGCAACGAAGATTGCGGACAAATGAGTGCGTGGTATGTGTTGAATGCCTTGGGGTGGTATCCTGTTTGCCCGGGCAGTGAAGGCCAATACCGAGATTCTCAATTTTCAAATCCACCCGGTGCCTATGTTTGGCCGAGGTTTGATACCGTAGGCGTTTACAATGAGGCGTACTTAGATGCAACGCTTTTTTCGCCGGGCAGTAAGTTGATTACCGAAGGGAAGGTCAACCATATACACACCTATGACAATCTAAAACATGATGGCAACCTGGTTAAACAATCGGTATACAATAAACCTTCATTGCGTGTTCGTTCTAATAATCAACCCTCAATCTTTGTGGCCAATCCGTTCATACTTTCGGGTAAAAGTTTATTCACCGATTCCTTGCTGGTTGAAATGGCGGTGGCGAATAAAAAGGCACGCATTTATTATACCATTAACGGAGGCAACGAACGTTTGTACGAAAAGCCGTTTGTGGTGCGCGAGAATACGTCCATCGATTTTTACAGTCGGGATTATAACATGGTTTCGCCCACACAAAATGCGGTGTTTACCCGTTTGCGCCGCGACCGAACCGTAACTCTGTTGAATGAATATAATCCGTCTTACCATGCCGGCGGGGCACAAGGCATGATGGATCGCGTTCACGGTAAACTCAATTGGCGGGCTGGCGATTGGCAGGGGTATCAAGGACAAGATGTAACAATGCTAATGCGCTTGGAAAAACCACAAGTATTAACTAGGGTGGCGGGGAATTTTTTGGAAGACCAAAACTCGTGGATATTTTATCCGAAATCGGTGCAATTTTTTGTAAGTACCGATTCGGTGCAATGGAAACCGCTCGAGGAGGTGGTGTCGCGCCATTCTTCGCAAAATTTAACGGTGAGTACGGCGGCGTTCGAAAGCAAGCAATTGCCTAAAACGCCCGTGAAATATGTAAAAATGGTGATTAAGAACTTTGGTCCTATGCCTGAATGGCATGAAGGGCGCGGAAATCCGACGTTTTTCTTTGTAGATGAATTTGAGGTGGAGTAGGGGTTTCTGGCTAAGCATTGTATAAAAAATCGGTCATTCGGACTGTAGGTATTTTATAAATAAGTGGCCTTGTTTTAGATAAAACCCCTATCGAGGAATTCGAAGTCGTTTTGCCTTTGGAATCGGCCTGACCGCCTTATATTTGCACGCAATTAAACTAGCGCACAATGGCACAAGATTTATATCAACACCCCGATTATTACGCCCTCGACGAATTACTGACCGAGGAACATAAAATGATTCGCGACATGGTGCGCGCTTGGATTAAAAAGGAAGTGAGTCCAAACATTGAAACCTGGGCCCAAAACTGCGAATTCCCCAAGCACCTCGTTCCTCAAATGGGCGATTTGGGTGTTTTTGGTCCAACCGTACCCGTGGAATACGGCGGCGGCGGACTCGACTACATTGCCTATGGCATCATGATGCAGGAAATTGAACGTAGCGACAGCGGAATGCGCAGTACCGCTAGTGTGCAAGGCAGTTTGGTGATGTACCCCATTTATGCTTACGGCAACGAAGAACAACGTAAAAAATATTTACCCAAACTCGCCAGTGGCGAATGGTTGGGTTGTTTTGGTTTAACCGAACCCGACAGCGGTAGCGATCCCGGTAGCATGACCACCAACATTAAAGATGCCGGCGACCATGTGATTTTGAACGGCGCTAAAATGTGGATCAGTAATTCACCTTACGCCCAAGTGGCCGTGGTGTGGGCCAAAGACGAAGAAGGTATTATTCGTGGTGTGATTGTTGAACGCGGTATGGAAGGGTTCACCACCCCTGAAATTCACAGCAAATGGAGCTTACGCGCCAGCTGTACCGGCGAACTCGTATTCGATAACGTAAAAGTGCCTAAAGAAAATATTTTACCGAACGTACAAGGTTTGAAAGGACCTTTGGGTTGTTTGAGTAAAGCCCGTTACGGCATTGCGTGGGGTGCGTTGGGCGCCGCCATGGATTGTTACGACAGCGCCTTGCGGTATACCAAACAACGTTCGCAATTTGGCAAGCCCATTGCCGGCTTCCAATTACAACAAAAGAAATTGGCTGAAATGATTACTGAAATCACCAAAGCCCAATTACTCGTTTGGCGTTTAGGCGTATTAATGAACGAAGGCAAAGCCACACCGGCCCAAATATCCATGGCCAAACGCAACAGTTGCGAACTTGCCTTGAATGTAGCCCGCGAAGCACGTCAAATGCACGGTGGTATGGGTATCACCGGCGAATACTCCATCATGCGTCACATGATGAACCTCGAAAGTGTTGTTACTTACGAAGGCACGCACGACATCCACCTCCTCATTACAGGTATGGATGTAACCGGCCTCAACGCCTTCAAATAATCGTTTCTAATTACTTACAAACGCTTGTCGATTTTGTCGACAAGCGTTTTTTCTTTTTGGGGCTGTCAGCTTTTTCTCTTTCATCATCTACTATCGGGCTGCTTCGGGCTCCGCTTCGCTTCGGCCCTAAAGAGTTGCGCGCGGCTTTGCCGCACGCAACTCTTTAGGGCTAAACCCTTCACATCCCGCAGCCTTTGAACGATGGAACAATTGTCAGCAAAAAACAAGTTGGGATTTCTTTCCCCGCTGAGTCTCCTGCAAGGGACTCAGCGGAATAATTCCCCAAACAAAATCCTACAATCCAACATCGTAAAATCCTGTCCATCGTTCGAGATGCCGGCTGGGGCCGAACATCTCGAACAGCTAATAGGTGCATCATGATAGCCCGCGGAGGCGGGTGGAACAATAATAGAAACGAATTGTGTGAACGAACAACAATAGCCCGCGGAGGCGGGTGGAACAGTAATAGAAACGAATTGTGTGAACGAACAATAATAGCCCGCGGAGGCGGGTGGAACAATAGTAAAAAAAATCAGTGTAATCCCTTAATCAATTTAAAATCCGTGATCCGGCCGTTCCGAAAATCCGTGACTTACTCCGCGTAATACCCTGCCAAACCCTTAATCGGCTTCTGCAACACTTTCCCCATCGGAATCTCGTACTGCTCGCATAATCCGTGTAACACATCCTTCAAATGCCACGCCACCGAACCACAAAAATGCACCGGTGTTTTATGTACGTTCGGGTAACGCAACAAATGATTGATAAATAAATCGTTCATCGCATCCTCCGCAATATTCTCTATCATGTAATGTCCGCGGTGTTCGAACACAAACCGCGCAAACTGCGCCAAATACCTATTCGGGAAGACTTCGCGATAAACAGCTTGAATTATATCGTGCTGCGAAAACGGAAATTGTGTTTCAAACGCCGCATGCAATTCCGCATCCAAAATTCCGTGCAAATAATATTGCACTACTTTTTTTCCGAGGTAAGAACCACCGCCTTCATCGCCCAATACATAGCCCAAGGCCGGTGTTTTGAATCCAATTTTTTTACCCGTGTACAATCCCGTGTTACTGCCCGTACCTAAAATACATACAATACCTTTTTCATTGCCACTCACTGCAATGGCCGCACCCAACAAATCCGATTCCACCACCACCTTCTTTGCCCCGAAATATTTTTTCAATTGACTTTGCAAGGCCTTCTTAATTTCCGCGCTCGACAAGCCCGCGCCGTAAAAATAAATTTCATCTATGGCTACTTTCTTCGGATCTATTTTCAATTCTTTTTGCAATAACATTTGCAATCCCTCCGCATCCATAAAAAACGGATGATACCCCTGTGTGGTTTTGAAGGTCTTCTTACCGTTCTGAATCAAACACCAATCGGTTTTGGTGGCGCCACTGTCGGCTATCAATCGGGTGGGGGTATGCTTTTTCGCCATAATCGTTTACGGTTGAATATGTTGTTTTAAATTCTGTATGCGAAGGTACAGCGAATCGGCTTCAGGACTGCTATACAAACTGCGCCAACGGTTAATTCTATTTTCAGCTGCCGAAATCAATCCCACGGTATAGTAATAGTCCGCCGCCGCATAATCTACATTGTCCTCACTCGGGTCGTATGGTTGGTAGCCCCAATGAAATAAGGTGCTGATACCCGTTGCCAAGGCTGATGCATCATTCGCCGGAGGCAACGAAAAAATATCGCCTCGTTGAAACGAATCAGTCTTTTCGTACACGGCACAAACCGGATCAACGTAAGTACAGGCATACACCGAATCGTTGTACAAATAAGCATGCAAATTCGGGTGATTGTTCCGATGCAATACTACATAGTGCCATTGCTGTTTGAGGTCTTCCGTATGAAACGAATTGGTATTGTTCATCACGTTTAAATAATGCGAAAATTGCTCTGGCGGAAACACATCCAAATCGCGCAAATCAATATACGTTTTGAATTGTGGTTGCAATCGCCACAATAAATACGAAGAACTTAAATAATCGGCCATGCCATGTTGTTGCGTTAATCCCTTGGAGGCCAAATAATTCGCTGCCCCCATCGGATTGTTCTTACCCATCACTTGCAAGCCATAGGTGTCGCGCGAACCTACCCAACGGTAATACGTATTGCTAATAATGAGTCCGTAAAAAATAAACCCCATGCCCCACCAAATCGGCGCAGCAATGCGTTGTAAGATCTGTTTGTTTCGTAACACCAAGGCCAATAGCACACACAGAAACATCCACGGAAAAACCATATTCCGATACGCCATCAAGCCCAATACACACCAGGCCGCCCCAATCAACCAAGTGCCGGTACCGAGTTCATTAAATAAAGCAGACCGTTTTTCTTTTTCCCAACGAAAAAATAACACCACCAAGCCTAGCATCACCAATACCCAAACCACCGATTCCTTCTGCCAAAAATCGGCCGTGTAAAAGGCACTCAATTCCGTGGTGTATTTATTGGTTTGTACTTGCGAAAAAATGGACAATGGACGAGTGAGCAAGGCCGTGCCGCGTGGATTCACCACCAAGGCGGCAATAGTACCTATGAACACCAAGCCTAATGTTTTTATGGAAGTCGTTATTTTTTTTTCATCCCACAAGGTACCTATTCCAAACAAGGCCACTAATACCGGTCCCATCCCATAGGCTTCGTGCATGTTGGTCCACAGAATTTGCAACGGAATCAAACCCCAAATGCGTGCTGAGGGTTGTTGTTTGAACCGCATCAGTTCATACAGAAAAACAAGCGCCATGAGGTGTGTAATCATTTCCGGGCGACCCGTCATACGGTACTCGAGTCCGAATAAAAACACGGCTGCAATAATAAAAAACAAGGTGGGGGTATTCGCGTGCAACAAACGAAGGAGACGGTACAATTGCCACAACATCAGCAAGCTCACCAACGTTTGCAAGAGCAACACCAGTTCGGGACCACCATGCGCCACCAGGGCGGCAAGTACTTCAAAGCCCCATTTGATGTTAATCCAAGTTTGACCAAATTGCGTGTACGAAAACCCGTCGGTCATAGGCACGTGGCCATCTTGCAGTATTTGTTGACCCGTGCGTATTTGCCACCACAGGTCCGGTTCGCGCAAACTTTTCAAGCTAAAGGCAATGGCCCACAAGGTGGGAAGAATATAAAATAAAGCCTGTGCGCGTTTGAACATAGGAACAAAAATAAACGAAAAACGCGCATAATTTCCTACCTTTGCCCACCTTTCGGCTCCGTAGTTCAATTGGATAGAATATCAGATTCCGGTTCTGACGGTTGAAGGTTCGAATCCTTCCGGGGTCACAAAAAATCTGAGCGGGAGCGAGCACAAAGTGCGAGCGAACGCTCAGATTTTTCTCTGTTTACCGACACTGTTACTGGCACTGTTAATGTTTAGCCCTTGTTGGTTTTTTTAACAACAAGACAACTATAGTTCACTAACAAGGACTGAATCAATTTTTTTCTCCGCAATGTCACCTGCCAATATACCATCTCATAAACATTCAATGAATACGCAGGGACGTTGCGTAAGGAATCAACAATCAATGCTGCAACGATATGGATAATATTCCGAAGCCCTTGTTGGTGTTTTCACCAACAAGACAATTATATTTCACCAACAAGGACTGAATACAATAAATTAAATCGCAGTGACGATGCGGGGAACAGAATTAAAGCTTGTTGGTGAAAACACCAACAAGGGTTGAAATTATATGCTAAGCGTCTTCTTTGTCTTGTTGGTGAAAAACACCAACAAGGGCTGAATAAACAAGACAATAAAAATAATAAAATTGATTTCGTAGTAGGAGAGTCCCGTTAGGTTTGCCACGTTAATTACAAAGTCGGTACAGTAAGCATAAAGTGCTTTGAATAAATGAATTAAACTACTCATACTATATTTGATTTTATTTTATTAATGTCATTTTGTATGCGCATAGATCGATAGATGAAATACAAAATGAGTAAAGGAATTAGAAACACTAAAAACACAATATTCGCTAAGCCATAGTTTCCTGTTGAGGCCAATAAACCAATCATGCCAAAATAGAATAGGTTGCTGATGGGCATCACCGGTTTCATTAGTTGAACATGATGTTTCATGCAATACCTTGTATTGTTATGGCATTCCCAAGTACATTGATTTGGTATTCTCTCGGCTGAATTCATAGCCGTAACGCCAAAGGCGGTGTAAGGTTTTTCTTTTATTGAAGGTCTTACCCATTCGTTGATGATAACTATAAATAGATAGGGGCAAATCAGTAGTAATAAAATTCGTATATAATTTTTCATGCAAAGGACTAATTCGAGTAGGTGGTAAAAGTAGTTGAGGTGATGTTTGTAAAAGGGAATGCGTATTATAATATTATCATAAAATAAAAGAGGGCGTTTATCATTTGCATAGCCCTTGTTGTTGTTTTCACCAACAAGACCTCCATATTTCACCAACAAGGCGGAACCGAAATTGGTGTATGACGATACGGCGATTTATACTTGTACCTTGTTGGTGAAAACACCAACAAGGGCGGAAACACCAACAAGGGCGGAAACACCAACAAGGGCGGAAGGGCTGATGGTCTAAAAAGCTGATGAAAGAATCGGACGACGAAAGATAGCCGTGATTGTAGCCAGCTACCTTGTAGCGGCGAAAAGCACGACGGGTGTTGAAGAAAGAAATAGACGATGCGCTTCCAATCCCATTATTTCTTTTCCTTCTCCTTCACCACCAACTCCTTCTTCGCTAACACCGCTCCATTCACCCCCGAAATCGAAACCATGTACTTTCCGGGAATTAAATAATACTTGCCATCCTCAGCAGATTTCAATGCAGGTTTGAAGGCATTAATTTTATCGGAGGCTACCCCTAAATTATAATGCGCTGTATTAAATCCATTCAAGGCGCGATGTTCCATTCGATTTAATTCCAATCCCTTTTCATTCAACACCCTAAACGTATACGCACCGCCCTCCTTCACAAAATAATCCATCGCCATATCCATCGAATCGGGGCGCTCATAAACCGCACCCAATCGACCGAGGTTTTTATTGTAACGAACCTCCTTGATATCAAACAACACCAGCGCACTGTCTTTCACTTGATTATACGCCTGAACCAAATCCAACTTCGCAATATAAATTGAACGCCCATGTGTGCCCAATACCAATTCATTCTCCCGCGCTTGAATCACCATATCGTGAATGGCCACACGCGGTAATGAACCTGTCCACGCCATAAAATGCGCCCCTCCATCGAACGATACATACAAGCCATTATCTGTCCCCACATATAATATCCGTTCATCTTTTGGGTCTTCACGAATCACATTCACAGGCTCTAATGGCAAGTCGGTTCCCAAGCGTTTCCAATGCGCGCCATAATCGTTACTGCAATACACATACGCCGTAAAATCGTCGTTGCGGTAACCATTCAAGGAGACATATACACGTGCTTTTTGGTGCAGGCTCGCCAACACCCGACTCACCCACAACTGCTGCGGCAAACCGGCTGAAATATTATTCCACGTTGTGCCTACGTTATTACTGCAATGAATCAATCCATCGTCGGAGCCGGAGTACAACAAACCAAATTGCAGCGGACTCTCACTCAAACTCGTTAGCGTACCAAACGGAATATTTCCTTTTTTATCGTGTGCTGTTAAGTCCTCACTTACCGCTTCCATATTCACGCCTTGGTGCAATGAACGATGCACGCGGTTAGAGCCTAAATAAAAAATATCTTCATGGTGTTTGCTCAACAATATCGGCGTTTGCCAATTGAACCGATACGGCTTCTTCCCAATATCGTGCACAACATCAATCGAAGTCATATCCCCCGTTTGCTTATTCACTTTGAAGTAATTCCCAAATTGGTAACCAATATACGTGGTGGTATTATCCCTACTGTCCACTTGCACTTGCATACCATCACCACCACCCAAGGCTTTATACGGATACGAACCATCCTGATGCCACGCCGTATTTTCTTTCGTTGTACTCGAAGCCGTCCACGTGCCATTATCCTGCAAACCGCCATACACATTATACGGTTTGTCGTTGTCCACTTGCACCGCATAAAACTGTCCAACCGCGGGGTTATTGGCTTTAATCCAATGCGCGCCACCATCGTACGAAATATTAATGCCGCCATCATTACCTGTAATCAAATGCGTATCATCGAGGGCATCTACCCATACACGGTGGTAATCGGGGTGACAGTTATCGCCATCTAAGGAACGGAACGTTTTACCGCCATCGGCACTACCCAACAAAGGGTACCCTGCAATAAACACCTTATCGGGATTCACCGGCGAAACACTCACGGTGCCAAAATAATAACCATAGGTAAAATACACGCCTTCTAATATTTTCTCGTGCGTTTTCTGCCACGTTTTACCGGCATCATTACTGCGGTACAATTCCGCCCCAATCACCGGGGTATTATACAAATTCGCATCTGCATCCGCCAATTTCCATTCGGCAATATCGGCCACGGTAAACACATTATTCTTCACCGCTTTTATCAGACTGTCATAGGTATATTTTTTCGGGTAGCCATTGCTTTTTAAATAGTCAGACACTTTTTCTTTTGGCAACAATAAAAAGTCCGATTTGCTCATCTGCGCCAAGTCCTTTGCATTCAATTTTTTTTCTTCGCCAACTTTCTTCGCTTGGTTATTTTGATTATCGAGCAACGCATACAACACATTCGGTTGAGCAGCACACACCGCCAAGCCAATACGGCCAACGCCTTTATTGTGCGGAAAGCCACTCGAGGAATCGGATATCAATTGAAATCGATTCCCACCATCGGTGCTTTTATAAATTCCACTTTGTTCGCCGTTGCCATTAAACTGCCACGCCTTGCGGGTGCGCGTCCACGCGGCAGCATACAACACCTCGGGGTTAGAAGGATCAATCACCAAATCCACACAACCCGTCGAATCGTTCACGAATAAAGTTTGCTGCCACGTTTTTCCGTTATCGTTGGTTTTATAAATACCGCGTTCGGGGTTGGTTGTGTACAAATGGCCCAGCACCGCCACCCAAGCTATATTCGGGTTCGACGGGTGAAGCACAATACGGCCAATGTGGTGACTCTCCTCCAACCCGAGGTAAGTCCATGTTTTTCCATTATCGCCGCTACGGTAAATACCATTGCCGGCATACGACGAGCGACTCGAATTTACTTCGCCCGTGCCCACCCACAGCGTGCGTGTTTCCCAATTCATGGCCATATCGCCAATGGTATGCACCGCTTCCTTATCAAAAATCGGCTCGAACGATTGACCATTATTCGAAGTATGCCACACGCCACCACTCGCATACGCCACATAAAACTCGCGGGTATTTTTCGGATTCACCTCAATGTCCGTCACACGGCCACTCATGATGGTAGGACCAATATTCCGAAACGGAACACCCGCCAATGGCGAAGCCACTTTCCGCACCGCATCATACGAAGCCCCACGCGAACTATTTAATTGAGCCATGGCACTTGCCGCCATCATCACCAAACCGAAACAAGAAATTAAAAAACGCATAATTAAATTGTTGTTCACGAAAGTAGTGCAAAGCATTCATTTTCTTTACGTTCTCCCTCCGTTAACCGCTGCCATTTATTTCTCCGCTGAGGTCTCCCGCAGGGGGCTGAGCGGATTAGAAGCGCAACAGCATCTCTTTAATCATCACCCGTCGTGCTTTTCGCGGCTACGAGGTAGCCAGCTACAATCACGGCTATTTCTCATCGTCCGATTCATCCTTCATCTTTCCAAACAAACAACTCCCGAAGGGGGCACTACGGTTCAGCTTTTTAGCAGCACCGCCCTTGTTGGTGTTTTTCACCAACAAGACAACTCTATTCTCAGCAATGTAATCGGCCGCAAACATTTAATTGTGTAGGTTCTACGAAGCCTATTGGCTTCGTAGTGCTATGCTTTTGCTTCCAGCAAAAGTTCAGCCCATGTTGGTGTTTTTCACCAACAAGACACAACCATTGTACTCCATAATGTCACCTGCCAATAAACCGAATCTCAGCCCTTGTTGGTGTTTTCACCAACAAGACAACCATACTTCATCAAAAAGGTCTGCAATGGTATAAGTATCGTGAATCCATGAAGCTCCGTAGGAGCGATAAATCGTTAGCACTTCCATAGGTGTTTTTGCATTGGGTAGCTCCGTAGGTGCGACACATCGTTGACGCAAAAAATGATTTTTACGATGTGCCGCTCCAATGGAGCTCTTAGGCTATTCAATTAATTGCATTATGCTAACGATGTGTCGCCCCGCTGGGGCTTATTGGCTGTATGTAAAACAAATATGTTTTGAGTAATTGAACACGGTACGATATGGGCGAGTGACGATGCGGCGGAACAGCATTGATGCTTGTTGGTGAAAACACCAACAAGGGCGGTTGGACCGAACCGCAGAGACCCCTTCGGGAGTCATCTGCGGGGACCTCAAGGGCGGGAACAGCATTGATGCTTGTTGGTGAAA